>JBGAHT010000052.1:0-19201 GCA_044226035.1 Thermomonas sp.
GCGATGGACGAAACCCGGCGCATCTTCGGCGAACGCGCCGACCTGGCGCTGTGCGACGGCGCCGCGGCGGCGCTCGAAGGCGCGGATGCGCTGTTCGTGGTCACCGAGTGGAAGCAATTCCGCAGCCCGGACTTCGCCAGGCTGAAGGCGGCGCTCGCCGACGCGGTGGTGTTCGACGGCCGCAACATGTACGAGCCGAATGATGCCGAAGCCGCCGGGCTCGCGTATTACGGCATCGGTCGCGGCCGATCGCTCAAGGCGTGACGGGCATGGCCGACGCCGATCTCGACGCGCGCCTCGCGGAGCTGGAAACGCGGCTCGCGTTCCAGGAACACGCGCTGCAGGAACTCAGCGACGCGCTGGCCGCCGCGCGCGGCGAGGAATCGCGCAACGCGCTGCTGCTGCACCGCGCGCTCGAGGAATTGCGGCAGGTGCGCAGCGCGCTCGCCGCGTCCCCGGCGGTCGGCGACGCCGGCAGCGAACCGCCCCCGCCGCATTACTGAAGCCGGGATTCGTTATCGGGGATTCGCGAATGCGTATGCTCTGTATCGAATCTCGAACATCCAATCCCGAACCCCGCATTCCATGAGCAATTCCCTCCGCGACCAGTTGCTGGGCCTGGGCTTCACCGCGCCCAGGCCGGAGCCGCGACCGAAGCGCGAAACCCCGAAACCGGCGGGGAAGGGCGCGAAACCGGCGCACGCCGGCAAGCCGAAACCGCAACAGCACCGGCCGCAACGGCGCGACGACATCGACCTCGCCAAGGCCTATGCGATCCGCGCGCAGAAGGAAAAGGACGAGCGCATCGAGGCCGAGCGCCTGAGGCAGGAGGAGGCGCGCAAGCGCCGCGAGGCGAAGGCCAGGCTCGCCGAACTGTTGCAGGGCAAGGCCTTGAACGCGGGGATCGACGAAGCCGACCACGTCCGCCATTTCGAATACGGCGGCAAGATCAAGCGCGTGCACGTCACCGCCGCGCAACTGAAGGCGCTCAATGCCGGCGAACTGGGCGTGGTCCAGCTCGACGGCCGCTACCTGCTGGTCGATGCGGCGACGCTGGCGCAGGCCGCGGCGGTGTTCGCGCCGGCGGTGGCGCTGCGGGTCGATCCGGACGCGCCCGCACGGGAGGATCCGTATTCCGATCCGGCGTACCAGGTGCCGGACGATTTGATGTGGTGAACGCCACCACGAGCGCGGGGCGGGGGCCGCGCTATTTCCCCTTCATCGACGGCCTGCGCGCGATCGCGATCGCGGCGGTGCTCGCCTACCACCTCGACCCGCGCTGGATGCCGGGCGGCTTCGCCGGCGTCGACATGTTCTTCGTCATCTCCGGGTTCGTGGTCAGCGCTTCGGTCGCCGACTTCGAAACGCGCGACGCATGGGCGTTCGCCGCGCGCTTCTACGCCCGGCGCGTGCGCAGGATCCTGCCCGCGTTGCTGTTCTGCCTGGTTTGCGTCGCGCTGTTGTGCGTGCTGTTCGTGCCGCCGGCATGGTTGAACGAGGGCAGCGCCCGCACCGGCCTGTTCGCGATGTTCGGGCTCGCGAACTTCGAACTGGCGGGCAGCGGCAACGATTACTTCTCGCCGCGGGTCGACTTCAATCCCTATACCCACACCTGGTCGCTGGGCGTGGAGGAACAGTTCTATCTGCTGTTCCCGCTGCTGTTCCTGCTGTGGCTGCGCGGCGGTCGCTGGCGCAAGGCATCGCTGGCGGTGTTCGTCGTCGCCGGCCTCGCCTCGCTCGGCCTGGCGGCCTGGTGGCATGCGCGCGGCGACCAGTTGCGCGCGTTCTACCTGCTGCCGTCGCGGTTCTGGCAGCTGGCCGCCGGCGTGCTGCTGTACCAGGCGTTCGCGAGCGGATGGCTGGCGCGGTTGTCGCGCGCGCCGCGCATCGCATTGCTGCTGGTTTCGGCGTTGCTGCTCGGCGCGGGCCTCGCCGCGACCCGCGAATCGCATGCACCCTGGCCCGACGGTCTCGCCAGCGTCGCCGGCACCGCGGGCCTGATCGCGGCCTTGCTGGTCGCGCCGGCCGCAAACCCGGCGATCCGGCTGCTCGCGTCCAGGCCGATGCGCTATGTCGGCCTGCTGTCGTATTCGTTGTACCTGTGGCACTGGCCGGTGATCGTGCTGATGCGCTGGACGACGGGCATCGACGCCGGCTGGCAGAAGGCATGCGCGCTCGTCGTCGCCGTCGCCCTGGCAGTGTTCTCCTACCATTGCATCGAGACGCCATTGCGACGCGGCCGCTGGATCGTGCGCCAGCGGCCCGCGCTGGTGATCGTCGCCGGCGTGCTGTGCGCGATCCTGTCAGCGCAGGCGGTGCGCATGCTGCAGGCGCGCGACGATCACCTGTCGCTGAGCACGGTGACCCGGCATCGCGCGCAATGGTATCCGGAAGATGTGCAGACCGTGCCGTTGCGCCCGGGCTGCGCGGTGGCGAAGCGCACCGAAGCGCTGGGCGAAGGTAGTGTTTGGGCCTACGCTCGCATCGGCTGCGGCGTCAGCCATGAAAGCTCAACGTTGTTCGTGGCTGGCGATTCGCATGCCACGGCCTACATCGCGTTGTTGCGGCAGTATGTAATGGACACCGGGATTGAGGTGCGAATTTACCAAGTGCCTGACTGCCAGTTCTTCGGGCTGCGAAAATCCTGGAATGCGGAAATGAGGTCGTGCAAACCCATCATCGGCGCGGCGATGACCGACATCGCGCGGCGCGCACGGCGCGGCGACGTACTGTTTCTGCCGTCGTTACGGCTTGAGCGTCTCTCCGATCAATGGGCCGTGCTGGATCGTGGCGCTATCGAAGCACGCAACGCCAGTCGCTCCGCGCGTATCGCTCGCTTGCAAGGTTCGGTGCAGGCGCGCTGGCGATTGCTGCCGTTGGCGCGACGCGGCGTGCGCATCGTGTTCGAGGCACCGACGCCGCTGTTCCCGGCGCCGGCGTACCGCTGTTCGGACGCGTTCAACCGCGACAACCCGGTCTGCGCGGGTGGACTGGCATTGCCGCGCGCGGAACTCGAGGCCTATCGCGCGCCGGTGTTGCACACGATGCAGGCGCTGGTCGCGGAATTGCCGCATGCGACGATCTGGGATCCGTTCCCGCTGCTGTGCCCGGGCGCGACTTGCCATGCGGTCGAAGGCGGCAAGCCGCTGTTCTTCGACGGCGACCACCTGAGCGGCTACGGCAACCTGCGCCTGCTTCCGGATTTCGCGCGCCACCTGCAATCGCTGCGCGGCCGGGCGGCGATCACTCCGGGTCGTAGTCCAGGTTCGCCGCCAGCCAGCGTTCCGCCTGCGCGAGGCTGACGCCCTTGCGCCGCGCGTAATCCTCGACCTGTTCCCTGGATACGCGCCCGACCACGAAGTACTGGCTGCGCGGATGGCTGAAATACCAGCCCGACACCGACGCGGCCGGCAGCATCGCGAAGTGGTCGGTGATGGACATGCCGGCGTTGCCCGGTGCGTCGAGCATGTCGAACAGCGTCGCCTTCTCGCTGTGCTCGGGGCAGGCCGGGTAGCCGGGCGCGGGGCGGATGCCGCGGTATTTCTCCTCGATCAGCGCCTCCGCATCGAGCGCCTCGTCGGCGGCGTAGCCCCAGAACTCGGTGCGCACGCGCTGGTGGATGCGTTCGGCGAGCGTTTCGGCGAGGCGGTCGGCGAGGGCCTTCAACAGGATCGCGTTGTAGTCGTCGTGGTCGGCCTCGAAGCGCGCGACGTGCTGTTCGATGCCGAGCCCGGCGGTGACCGCGAACGCGCCGATCCAGTCCTGCCTGCCGGATTCCTTCGGCGCGATGAAATCGGCCAGGCAGAAGTCCGGGCGGTCGGCCGGCTTGTCGGCCTGCTGGCGCAGGAAGTGCAGGGTGATTGCATGCCCCTCTCCCTCCGGGAGAGGGGTTGGGGTGAGGGTTCGACCGGTGGCATCGCTTGCGGCGTGTTCCGAACCCTCATCCGCCCTTCGGGCACCTTCTCCCGAAGGGAGAAGGGAAACAACAACGTCGTCCCCGACGCTGTTCGCCGGGAACAGCCCGAACACCGCCTTCGCCCGCAACCATTTTTCGTCGACGATCCTTTCCAGCATCGCCTGCGCGTCGGCGAACAGTTCGCGCGCCTGCGTGCCGACGACGGCGTCGTCGAGGATCGCCGGGTAGCGGCCGGCCAGTTCCCAGGTGTTGAAGAACGGCGTCCAGTCGATCAGCGGGATCAGTTCGGCCAACGGGTAATCGTCGAAAACGTGCAGGCCGGGCCGCCTGGGCGCGGGTGGCGCGTAGTTCGCCCAGTCGCCGTCGAATTTCTGCGCGCGCGCCTTCTCCAGCGGCACCAGCCGCTTGGCGTCGCCGCGGTTGCGGTGGCGTTCGCGGATCTCGGCGTAATCGTTGGCCGCGGCAGCGACGAAGCCTTCGCGCAGTTCCGGCGACACCAGCGACTGCGCCACGCCGACCGCGCGGCTGGCGTCCTTCACCCAGATGGTCGGCGACTTGTAGTGCGGATCGATCTTCAGCGCGGTGTGCGCGCGCGAGGTGGTGGCGCCGCCGATCAGCAGCGGCAGGTCGAATCCCTGTTGCTGCATCTCGCGGGCGACGTGGCTCATCTCCTCCAGCGAGGGCGTGATCAGGCCGGACAGGCCGATCATGTCTGCGTTGGCCTCGCGCGCGGTGTCGAGGATCTTCTGCGCCGGCACCATCACCCCGAGGTCGATCACCTCGAAGTTGTTGCAGGCCAGCACCACGCCGACGATGTTCTTGCCGATGTCGTGCACGTCGCCCTTGACCGTGGCCATCACGATCCTGCCGTTGGGCTTGCCGACGTCGCCGGACTTGAGCTTTTCGGCTTCGATGAAGGGCAGCAGGTGCGCGACCGCCTTCTTCATCACCCGCGCCGACTTCACCACCTGCGGCAGGAACATCTTGCCGGCGCCGAACAGGTCGCCGACCACGTTCATGCCGTCCATCAGCGGGCCTTCGATCACGTCCAGCGGGCGCGTCGCCTGCAGCCGCGCTTCCTCGGTGTCGGCCTCGATGAATTCGTCGATTCCGTGCACGAGCGAATACGACAGGCGCGCGGCCACGGACTTGTCGCGCCAGGCGAGCTTTTCCCGGTCCCCGGTCCCCGATCCCGGGTCCCCCTTCTTCCGCTTGTACCGGTCGGCGATTTCCAGCAGGCGCTCGGTGCCGTCCCTGCGCCGGTTCAGCACCACGTCCTCGACGCGCTCGCGCAGCTCGGGATCGAGGTCGTCGTACAAGGGCAGGGCGCCGGCGTTGACGATGCCCATGTCCATGCCGGCGCGGATCGCGTGGTACAGGAACACCACGTGGATCGCCTGCCGCACCGCTTCGTTGCCGCGGAAGCTGAAGCTCACGTTCGACACGCCGCCGGAAACGTGGCTGTGCGGGAAGCGCCGCTTCAGCTCCCGGGCCGCCCCGATGAAGGCGATCGCGTAACCGTCGTGTTCCTCGATGCCGGTCGCGATCGCGAACACGTTGGGGTCGAAGACGATGTCCTCGGGCGGGAAACCGATCTCTTCGGTCAGCAGCTTGTACGCACGCGAACAGATTTCGACCTTGCGCTCGATGGTGTCGGCCTGGCCGGCCTCGTCGAAGGCCATGACCACGACGGCGGCGCCGTAGCGGCGCACCAGCCGCGCCTGGCGCAGGAATTCGGCCTCGCCTTCCTTCATCGAGATCGAGTTGACGATGCCCTTGCCCTGCAGGCACTTCAGCCCGGCCTCGATCACCTCCCATTTCGAGGAATCCACCATCACCGGCACGCGCGCGATGTCGGGTTCGGCGGCGATCAGGTGCAGGAACTCGACCATCGCCCGCTTCGAATCGAGCAGGCCTTCGTCCATGTTGACGTCGATCACCTGCGCGCCGTTCTCAACCTGCTGGCGCGCGACCACGACGGCTTCGTCCAGCCGGCCTTCGAGGATCAGTTTCTTGAACTGCGCGCTGCCGGTGACGTTGGTGCGTTCGCCGACGTTGACGAAGTTGGACTCGGGCGTGATCTGCAGCGGTTCGAGGCCGCTGAGGCGGGTGTTGCGGGCAAGGGTCATGCCGCGTCGGCCAGTTGCGGGATCGGACGCGGCTGCATGCCCTCGACCGCTTGCGCGATCGCGGCGATGTGCGCGGGCGTGGTGCCGCAGCAGCCGCCGACGAGGTTGAGCAACCCGGATCTGGCGAAATCGCCGAGCACCGCGGCCATGTCCTCCGGGGTTTCGTCGTAGCCGCCGAAGGCGTTCGGCAGGCCGGCGTTCGGATGGCAACTCACGTTGGTGTCCGCGACCTGGGCGAGCACATCGATGTGCTGGCGCAGGTCCTTCGCGCCAAGCGCGCAGTTCAGGCCGATCGCCAGCGGCCGCGCATGGCGCAGCGAGTACCAGAAGGCTTCCGCGGTCTGCCCGGAGAGCGTGCGCCCGGAAGCGTCGGTGATGGTGCCGGAAACCAGCACCGGCAGGCGTACGCCGAGTTCGTCGAACACGTCGTCGATGGCGAACAGCGCGGCCTTGGCGTTGAGCGTGTCGAACACGGTTTCGACCATCAGCACATCGCTTCCGCCTTCGACCAGGCCGCGCGCGGCCTCGCGGTAGGCCTCGGCGAGTTCGTCGAAGTCGATCGCGCGGAACCCCGGGCGGTTCACGTCCGGCGACAGCGACGCGGTGCGCGAGGTCGGGCCGAGCACGCCGATGACGAAACGCGGTTTCGACGGGTCGCGGGCTTCGGCGGCGTTGCATTCGGCGCGGGCGAGCCGCGCGCCCTCGCGGTTGAGTTCGCGCACCAGGTGCTGCAGGCGGTAGTCGGCCAGCGAGATGCTGGTCGAATTGAAGGTGTTGGTTTCGACCAGGTCGGCGCCGGCGTCGAGATAGGCCGCATGGATGCCGCGGATGATGTCCGGGCGGGTGAGGCTGAGCAGGTCGTTGTTGCCGCGCTGGTCGTGGCCCTCGCAGCCGCAGCCCGGGGCGTGCGCATGTCCGTCGGCCGCGAACAAGGCGTCGTAGCCCTGCGCGAAGCGTTCGCCGCGGTAGTCGGCTTCCTGCAATTCGTGGCGCTGGATCATGGTGCCCATCGCGCCGTCGATGACCAGGATGCGCCGCGCCAGCGCGGCTTCGAGCGCGGCGACGCGCGCCGGATCCTTCCATGGCAGGCTCATGGCTTCACCCCGATCATCGAGATCACCTCGAAGTGCGGCGGCCGCTTCTCGCGGGTCACCGTGTCGCAACTGCCGATCTTCAGCCCGGCCTTTTCCGCGAACTTGCGCAGGTCCTTCTCGCCGAACCCGAGGTTGCGGTGGCCGTAGGCCTCGACCACGCCGCGGTGCTCGTGCCTGGCCAGGCTCGACAGCAGCAGACGCCCGCCCTTGCGCAACACCCGCGCCGCCTCGGCCACGGCCTGCGCCGGCCGCTCGGCGTAGGTCAGCGCATGCATCAGCACCACCAGGTCGAAGCTGCCGTCCTTGAACGGCAAGGCGTGCATGTCGCCCTCGCGCACCTCCACGTTCGGGAAGCGGCGCAGGCGCTCGCCGGCGGCGGCGACCACGCGCTGGCTGGAATCGATGCAGACGTAGCGATGCGCATGCGGCGCCAGCAGTTCGGCCAGCACGCCGTCGCCGGAGGCGATGTCGAGCACGTCGCCGGGCGCGAGCAGCGGCAGCGCGGTGCGCGCCAGCGCTTCCCAGGTGCGGCCGGGCGAATAGTGCCGCTCCATGTCGCCGGCCACGCTGTCGGCCCAGTTCTGGTCGGAAGCGCGCATCGCGAGCACGCCGGGCACGCGCTCGGCGTCCTGGCGCAGCAGCGGGTCGTCGCTGCCGGCGCGCAGCGTCTGCCACAGCGCGCGTTGCGCGTGGTCGAGCGCATCCTCGTCGAAGCGGTAGTAGGCGGACACGCCGGACCTGCGGTCGCGGACGATGCCGGCTTCCTTGAGCTTGGCGAGGTGGGTCGAAACGCGCGGCTGGGCGAGTTGGGTGATCGCGGACAGCTCGGCCACGGTCAGCTCCTCGCCCTCGAGCAGGGCGAGCAGGCGCACGCGGGTGGCGTCCGCGAACACCTTCAGGCGGCTCGACCAGGCGTCCAGATCCATTGTTATCTTTCCATCGCGATACAGGGATAAGTCTCCGCCCGCGGCCGCGCCGCGTCAACCCGGGCGCGCCCTGGCGCCGTGGCGGTGGGGTTCGCGGCGCGCGCCGGATACAATTCGCGTTGCCATCGCGAATTGAAAAGGGCTGCCCGTGGAATTCGGCTTCAGCGAAGAACAGTTGATGATCCAGGACGTGGCGCGGCGCATCGCGCAGGAGAAGATCGCGCCCAGCGCCGAGCACCACGACCGCACCGGCGAATTCCCGCTGGACAACATCCGGACCCTGGGCGAAAACGGGCTGATGGGCATCGAGGTGCCGGCCGAATACGGCGGCGCGGGCATGGACCCGGTCAGCTACGTGCTGGCGATGGTCGAGGTCGCCGCGGCCGACGCCGCGCACTCCACCATCATGTCGGTCAACAACTCGCTGTTCTGCAACGGCATCCTGACCCACGGCACCGAGGCGCAGAAGCAGCTGTACGTGCGCGCCATCGCCGAGGGCCGCGAAATCGGCGCATTCGCGCTGACCGAGCCGCAGTCCGGCTCCGACGCGACCGCCATGCGCTGCCGCGCGGTGAAGCAGGCCGATGGCAGCTACGTCGTCAACGGCAAGAAGAGCTGGATCACCTCGGGCCCGGTGGCGAAGTACATCGTGCTGTTCGCGATGACCGACCCGGACAAGGGCGCGCGCGGCATTACCGCGTTCATCGTCGACACCGCGCGCGAAGGCTTCCACCGCGGCAAGACCGAGCCCAAGCTCGGCATCCGCGCCTCGGCCACCTGCGAAATCGAGTTCAGCGACTACCGCGTGCAGCCGGACGAGGTGCTGGGCGAGGAAGGCCACGGTTTCAAGATCGCGATGGGCGTGCTCGACGCCGGCCGGATAGGAATCGCCTCGCAGGCCATCGGCATCGCCCGCGCGGCCTACGAGGCCTCGGTGGCCTATGCGAAGGAACGCCAGGCCTTCGGCCAGCCGATCGGCGCGTTCCAGATGACCCAGGCCAAGATCGCCGACATGAAGTGCAAGCTCGACGCGGCGATGCTGCTGACCCTGCGCGCGGCGTGGAAGAAGGGCCAGGGCGAGCGCTTCAGCACCGAGGCCGCGGTCGCCAAGCTCACCGCGTCGGAAGCGGCGATGTGGATCGCGCACCAGGCGGTGCAGATCCACGCCGGCATGGGCTATTCGAAGGAAATGCCGATCGAGCGCTACTTCCGCGACGCCAAGATCACCGAGATCTACGAAGGCACCAGCGAGATCCAGCGGCTGGTGATCGCGCGCAACGAAACCGGGCTGCGCTGACGCAGGGCCATGCGCGTTCCCGAAAAACCATCGCAGTCGAACCCCCTCCGTTCCTGACCCACACGGGGCCCGTGCCGTCGCGCGGGCCCCGAACGTTTCCGGATACCACCACGACATGACCACGCCGAAGAAGAAATCCCCCGCCAAGAGCGCGCCCGCCAAGCCCCTCCCGGCGCCCGCCGCCGTGTCCGCGATCCAGTCGATCCTCAAGGCGCTGGCCGGGCACGTGCCCAAGTCGCGCCTCGCGGACGCGGAGGCCTTCGCCGGCACGTTCTACCGGCGCATGAGCCGCGACGAGTTCGCGCAGCACGGCGCCGACGGCTGGGCCGCGCTCGCCGCCGGCATCCTCGATTTCGCCGCCGCGCGCAAGCCGGGCACGGCGAACGTGCGCCTGTTCAACGCCAGCCTGAAGGACAACGGCTGGGAGTCGCCCCACACCGTGCTGCAGGTGGTGAACGACGACATGCCGTTCCTGGTCGATTCGGTGACGATGAAGCTGGCGGAAATGGGCATCGGCGTGCACGTGCTCGGCCACCCGGTGGTGCCGATGCGCCGCGACAAGGCCGGCAAGCTGCTGGCCGTGGGCGAGGGCACGCCCGAATCGTTCATGCACATCGAGATCGACCGCCAGCCGGCGGCGGCGATGAAGGCGATCGAAAAGGACATCCGCGCGGTGCTGGAGGACGTGCGCGCGATCGTGCGCGACTGGCCGGCGATGCGCGCGAAGATGCTCGAGGTCGCGGACGACCTCGGCAAGCGCGACATGCCGACGGTGTCGAAGGCCGGCGTGGTCGAGGCGCAGGCGTTCCTGCGCTGGGCCGCCGACAACCACTTCACCTTCCTCGGCTACCGCGAATACGCGGTGAAGAAGGAAATGCTGGTCGCCGACGAAGACAGCGGCCTCGGCCTGATGCGCGGCAAGGACGTGGGCAAGCCGCGCCCGCTGAAGTCGCTGGCCGCGCACTACATGCCGCAGTCGGGTTCGGTCGATGCGCTGATCCTGACCAAGACCAACGCGCGCGCCACCGTGCACCGCCCCGGCTACATGGACTACATCGGCGTGTTGCGCTTCGACAAGGCCGGCAACCCGGTCGCCGAGCAGCGCTTCCTCGGCCTGTACACCTCCAGCGCCTACAACCGCCGCCCGTGGGACATCCCGCTGGTGCGCGAGCGCCACGAATACGTGATGCGCAAGTCCGGGCTGGTGCCGACCGGCCACAGCGGCAAGGCGCTGCGCCACATCCTCGAGACGCTGCCGCGCGACGAGCTGTTCCAGTCCAGCGAGCAGGAGCTGTACGACACCGCGATGGGCATCCTCGGCCTGCAGGAACGCGTGCGCAGCCGCCTGTTCCTGCGCCGCGACCGCTACGGCCGGTTCTGGTCGGCGCTGGCCTACATCCCGCGCGAGCGCATGAGCACCCAGGTACGGCACCGCATCGAGTCGATGCTGCGCGAGGCGCTGGGCGGCGAATTCGTCGACACCAACGTGACCATCGGCGAATCGCCGCTGGCGCAGCTGCACATGATCGTGCGCCCGCGCCCGGGCGAATCGCTGGAAGTCGACCGCGCCGCGCTGGACGAGGCGCTGGCCCACGTCGTGCGCGACTGGCAGGACGAGCTGCGCGAACTGCTGGTCGAACGCAACGGCGAGGAACAGGGCCTGCGCATCGCCGCGCGCTACGGCCGCGCGCTGCCCGCCGGCTACATCGAGGAAGTCTCGCCGGCGGTGGCCGCGACCGACGTCGAGCACCTCGCCGCGCTCGACGGCGACGAGGACCTGCGCCTGAGCCTGTACCGCTCGCGCGACGGCAGCCTGCGCTTCAAGTTCTACCGCCGCGTCGACGACATCCCGCTGTCCGACGCGCTGCCGATGATGGAGAACATGGGCCTGCGCGTGATCTCCGAGCATCCCTACCGGATCGACGGCGCCGACGGCGTCGCCTGGATCCAGGACTTCGAGGTCGAGACCGCCAACCGCGACATCGACGTCGACAGCCTCGACGAGAACTTCGAGGAGGCCTTCGCCCAGATGTGGCGCGGCCAGGCCGAGAACGACGGCTTCAACCGCCTGATCCTCGCCGCCAACCTGTCGTGGCGCCAGGTGTCGGTGCTGCGCGCCTACTGCAAGTACCTGCTGCAGGTCGGCGTGCCGTTCTCGCAGAGCTACGTCGAGGAAACCCTGGCGCGCTACCCGCTGCTCGCGCGCTTGCTGGTGGAACTGTTCGAGGCGCGCTTCGATCCCTCCACCGGGCACGAGAGCAAGGCCGAGATCAAGGCCGGCGCCGAAGGCTTCCGCGCGCAGTTCGCGGCCCTGGCCGGCGGCGACGCCGCGGTGCTGGCCGCGATCGAGCCGGTCGCCGCCGCGCGCAGCGGCAAGCGCGAGGCGCAGGTCGAGGCCGTGCACGACGCGATCAAGGCGCTGCTCGACCGCGTGACCAGCCTCGACGAGGACCGCATCCTGCGCAGTTACGTCGGCGTGATCGACGCGACCCTGCGCACCAGCTACTACATCGACTACAAGCACGGCCTGCGCGCCGACGGCGGCCCCGCCGACTACGTCGCGTTCAAGCTCGATTCTTCCAGGGTTCCGGACCTGCCCAAGCCGCGCCCGTACCGCGAGATCTGGGTGTGCGGCCCGCGCGTGGAAGGCATCCACCTGCGCTTCGGGCCGGTCGCGCGCGGCGGCCTGCGCTGGTCCGACCGCCGCGAGGACTTCCGCACCGAGGTGCTGGGCCTGGTCAAGGCGCAGATGGTGAAGAACACCGTGATCGTGCCGGTCGGCTCGAAGGGCGGCTTCTTCTGCAAGCAGTCGCCCGACCCGGCGACGAACCGCGACGCGTGGTTCGCCGAGGGCGTGGCCTGCTACAAGCGCTTCATCAACGGCCTGCTCGACATCACCGACAACATCGTCGACGGCAAGATCGCGCACCCGGCGCGCGTGGTCCGCCACGACGGCGACGATCCCTACCTCGTCGTCGCCGCGGACAAGGGCACCGCGACCTTCTCCGACATCGCCAACGGCATCGCCCAGGCGCACGGTTTCTGGCTCGACGACGCCTTCGCCTCCGGCGGCTCGGTCGGCTACGACCACAAGGGCATGGGCATCACCGCCAAGGGCGCGTGGGAATCGGTCAAGCGCCATTTCCGCGCGCTCGGCCGCGATTGCCAGAAGCAGGACTTCACCTGCGTCGGCATCGGCGACATGAGCGGCGACGTGTTCGGCAACGGCATGCTGTTGTCGAAGCACACCCGCCTCGTGGCCGCGTTCGACCACCGCCACATCTTCCTCGACCCGGATCCGGACGCGGCGAGTTCGTTCAAGGAACGCCAGCGCATGTTCGCGCTGCCGCGCTCGAGCTGGGCCGACTACGACGCCAGCCTGATCAGCAAGGGCGGCGGCGTGCACCCGCGTTCGGCGAAATCGATCGCGATCACGCCGCAGGTGCGCGCCGCGCTCGGCATCGACGAGGGCGTGGCCGCGCTCAGCCCGGCGGAACTGATGTCGGCGATCCTGCGCGCGCCGGTCGACCTGCTGTGGAACGGCGGCATCGGCACCTACGTCAAGTCCAGCCGCGAGAGCAACGCCGACGTCGGCGACCGCGCCAACAACGCGCTGCGCGTCAACGGCGACCAGCTGCGCTGCAAGGTGGTGGGCGAGGGCGGCAACCTCGGCTTCACCCAGCTCGGACGGGTCGAGGCCGCGCTGCACGGCGTGCTGCTCAACACCGACTTCATCGACAACTCCGCCGGCGTGGACACCTCCGACCACGAGGTCAACATCAAGATCCTGCTCAACGGCGAGGTGCAGAAGAAGAAGCTGGCGCTGCCCGAGCGCAACAAGCTGCTGGCGGCGATGACCGGCGAGGTCGAGCAGCTGGTGCTCACCGACAACTACCGCCAGAACCAGGCCTTGTCGCTGATGGAGCGCATGGGCATGTCGCGGCTCGGCTCCAAGCTGCACTTCATCCGCACGCTGGAATCGCAGGGGCTGCTCGACCGCCAGATCGAATACCTGCCCAGCGACGCCGAAATCGCCGAGCGCAAGTCGCGCGGGCAGGGCCTGACCCGGCCGGAGCTCGCGGTGCTGCTGTCCTATTCCAAGCTGGTCGCCTACCAGCAGCTGGTGGATTCGGACGTGCCGGAGGATGCCTACCTCTCGCAGGAGCTGGAGCGCTACTTCCCCGAACTGCTGCAGAAGAAGTACGCGAAGGCGATGCAGGAGCACCGCCTGAAGCGCGAGATCATCGCCACCGCGGTCACCAACTCCACCATCAACCGCATGGGCGCGACCTTCCTGCTGCGCATGCAGGAAGACAGCGGCCGCAGCACCGGCGAAGTCGCCAAGGCCTACACCATCACCCGCGAGACGCTGGACGCGCGCGAGCTGTGGGCGGCCATCGACGGGCTCGACGGCAAGGTCGCCGAGTCGGTGCAGGTGGATGCGCTGCAGGTGATCTGGAACATGCAGCGCAGCTTCACCCGCTGGCTGCTGGCGCGCCCCGGCGCGATCCCCGACATCACCACCGCGGTCGCGCGCTACCACGACGGCATCCGCGACATCCGCCGCGGCGAGGGCATCCTCCCGGATTCGCAGCGCCCCGGCTACGAGGCGTCGCTGCGCGAATGGAAGCAGAAGGGCGTTCCCGCCGAACTCGGCGGCCAGCTCGCCGCGCTGCCCTACCTCGAGCCCTGCCCGAACATCATCGAGCTGGCGCGCGAACGCAAGCTCAAGCCGATCGACGTCGCGAAAGTCTACTTCCGCCTCGCCGAGGCGCTGCGCGTGCCGTGGCTGCAGGAGCAGATCGAGGCGCTGCAGGTGGAAGGCCGCTGGCACGCGGTCGCGCGCGGCGTGCTGCGCGACGAACTCGCCGAGCAGATGCGCACGCTGACCGCGCAGGTGCTGGCGACGCCGGGCGCGAACGCCAACGACAAGGTGCAGCATTGGCTGCACCGCGACGACGCCACGCTGCGCTTCACCCTGGCGATGCTGGCCGAACTCGCCACGCAGAAGACGCTCGACTACCCGACCGCCTCGGTCGCGGTGCAGCGCCTGTCGCAGCTCGCGTCTCGCGGCTGATGCTTTTCCCTCTCCCCGCGAAGCGCGGGAGAGGGATTATCCGTTCGTGGTGAGGAGGGTTTGTCGAAGCCGCAGGCTGAGCAAACCCGTCTCGAACCACGCCCGATCCGTGTCGTCCTTCGAGACGCCGGGCTCGGCTTTCGGCCTTGACCCGGCCCTCAGGACGAACGGCGTCCCTTCATTGCGGAATGAAGGGCGGCTATGCTCGCCGCATGAGCACGCCCCGCATCGCCTTCCTCGCCAGCACCACCGACGACGCCGGTTCCGCGCAGCAGGCGCTGGAAGCCCTGCACGGGCGTTGCGCGCCCGAAGACGCCGACATCCTCGTCGCGCTCGGCGGCGACGGCTTCATGCTGCAGACGCTGCATCGCCACGGCGCGCTGGGCAAGCCGGTGTTCGGGATGAAGCTCGGCACGGTCGGGTTCCTCATGAACCACTACCGCGCCGAGGACCTGCTCGAACGCCTCGAACGCGCGGAACCTGCGGTGCTGCGGCCGCTGGCGATGGAGGCGCAGACCGAATCCGGCGCGACCGTGCATTCGCTGGCCTACAACGAGGTGTCGCTGCTGCGGCAGACGCGCCAGGCCGCGCACCTGCGCATCGACCTCAACGGCCAACCGCGCCTGGACGAACTGATCTGCGACGGCGTCATGGTCGCGACGCCCGCAGGCAGCACCGCCTACAACTTCTCGGCGAGCGGGCCGATCCTGCCGCTGGGCGCGAACGTGGTCGCGTTGACGCCGATCGCGCCGTTCCGGCCGCGGCGCTGGCGCGGGGCGGTGCTGAAGGCGGGCACCGAGGTGCGCTTCAAGGTGCTGGATCCGTACAAGCGCCCGGTCAGCGCCACCGCGGATTCGCACGAGGTGCGCGACGTGGTGGAAGTGGCGATCCGCGAATCGGCCGACCGCACCGTCACGCTGCTGTTCGACCCCGAGCACAACCTCGAGGAACGCATCCTCGCCGAGCAGTTCGTGGCGTGAGGCTCCCCGAACTACTGACGGCCATGTCAATGTCTGACGATGTCGTGGAAATCTTCCGTCCCTCGTTTTGGCTGCTACTAAAGACCATCCTGCGTAGTTCGTTGGTTTTCGGCCTCGCTCTGGCGATCCCAGGGCTGTTCCGAGGCTACTTGCGAGACGCAGGTGTCGTGGAAATGGTGCTTCTCGGGATCGTGTGGTTCGCGATCCCACTCTTGCTGATGTTGGCGCTGATGGGCCCTGCGTATCTTTACGAATACGTACGAGCGCTCAGGGTTGCTCCAGGTGGAATTACGATGGTCGACGCATGGCAAAGGTCGGTGCAGGTTCCGTGGAGCGAGATTGTTGGTGCTGAGCAGAAAAGTTTCGAAGGCCTTCCTGTCATCAAGGTGAAAGTACGAGGCAGGCGTTGGTCGTTCGACATCCCGCTGTATATGTCCGACAGACACCGGTTTATTCGCCTTGTCGCGAAATACGCAGGTGTCGAGCACCCTCTATCTCAAGTACTCGCGAATAACCAAGGCGGGTTAAGCCCGCACTAGGCAAGGCAGAGACTTCCAGGGCAGATATCGACCCGCCATCGACGCATCGAATTCCGCCAATTCCTGCATGCCGCCGACCGTTCGTCGTCGCGTTCGCTTCATGGGCGACGTTTGCGGGCGCGGCGATGAACCTTGCGCGCACCGGATGGTATTTTCATCTTGAGGCCGGTCCTGCCGCGCGCCGACCCCGCGCCTGATGCCAGCGGCGAGCATGGGAGAGCTGCCATGCGATTGCTCGCGCCTGCGATCACTCTCGTTCTGTTCGCGCTCGCCGGCGCCGCGCACGCCGCGCCCGGCGGACTCGATCCCGCGTTCGGCACCGGCGGCCGGGTCGTGACCGATTTCAACCTCAGCACCGATATCGCCGGCGCGATCGCGCTGCAGCCCGACGGAAAGCTCGTCGTCGTCGGCACCACCTACACCAACAACGACTACTCCGGCGAGGATTTCGCGATCGCGCGCTACAACGCCGATGGTTCGATCGACACGACATTCGGCGCGAACGGTCGCGTCACCACCGATTTCCCCGGACTCGCCGCTTCGGCCTCGTCGGTGCTGGTGCAGCCCGACGGCAAGATCCTCGTCGCGGGCGGGGCGTTCCCGCTGTTCACCTTCCTCGGCAACATGGAGCTTGTGCGCTACAACCCCGACGGTTCGCTCGACGCCGGCTTCGGCGATGGTGGCATCGTCACCACGGTGTTCCCGCACGGCAGCTACGCGTCCGCGCTTGCGCTGCAACCCGACGGGAAAATCCTCGCCGCCGGCACCGACTACGTGGATTTCTCCAGCGACGCCTCGTCCGACACCGACTTCGCGCTCGCGCGCTACGAAGCGGATGGCTCACCGGACTTCGGCTTCGGCAGCGGCGGCCAGGTCACCACCGATTTCGAACGCCTCAACGATGACGCATTCGCGGTGCTGGTCCGGCCCGATGGCCGCATCGTCGCGGTCGGTTCCTCGCGCGACCCGCTGAGCGACTACGATTTCGCCGCGGCGCGCTACCTGCCCGATGGCCAGCTCGACCCGGCCTTCGGCACGCGCGGGCGGGTGAGCACCGATTTCGGTCGCGGCGGTTTCGATCGCGCCGGCGCGGCGGCGTTGCAACGCGTTGGCGGCATCGTCGCCGCGGGATTCTCCAACACTCCGAGCGGTGGGGCGATGAATTTCGCCGTCGCGCGCTATCTCGCCAACGGCACGCTGGATCCCGGATTCAGCGGCGATGGCCTGCAGCAGGTGGGTTTCGGCAGTTGCTGCCAGTCGGCGAACAGCGTGTTGCTGCAGCGCGACGGCAAGATCGTGCTGGTCGGCTATCCGAACAGCGAGTCGTCGGATTCGGACTTCCTGCTCGCGCGCCTGGACCGCGATGGTTCGCTGGACGCCACGTTCGGCACCGGCGGGCGCGTGCGCACGTCCTTCGGCGATCTCAACGGCGGCGCGAACGACGCGGTGCTGCAGCCCGACGGCAAGATCGTGGCGGTCGGGTTCCAGGCGTACTACCCGACGCCGAAAGGCGTGCAGTTCGCGCTGGCGCGCTACCTCGCGCGCTGAGCCGCGGCTCAGATCACGGTCAGGACGACTTGCGCGCTGGCGCGGCCGTTCGGCCCGCTGCAGTCGAGGCGGTAGAGGAAAGCCCCGCGCCGGGTGGCCTGGAAGGTCAGGCTCCCGCCGGTCGGTCGCGCGCCGTTCCATGCGCCGCTCGCGCGGCAGGCATCCACGTTCGCCGCGGCCCAGTCCAAACGCACCGTGCCGCCGACGGTGGTGTTGAACGGCTTCAGGCACATGTCGAATTCGTTGATGCAGGTCTTGGTCAGGTGCAGTTCCGGCGTGCGCGGCGCGGACAGGTCGAAGGCGTACACGCTGCCGCTCGCGCCCGGCGCGCCGCCGTATTGCAGCGTGGTGCCGTACAGCCGGCCGTCGCTGCCGAAGATCGGCGCCGAGGCCGGATGCACGCCGTCCTGGGTGGTGAACAGATGCAGGGTCATGAACTTCCGCCCGTCCCTGGACAGGCGGTACAGGCTGCCGTAGCCCTGGTAGCCGCCGCCACCGACGCCGTAGAGATAACCGTCGTCGCCTTCCACCAGCGTATCCACCGGCCCGGTGCCGTCGCCGCCGTTGAAGGCGCGCAGCGTGGTCAGCGCGCCGCTGGCGGTGATCGCGAACACCGTGCCCGCACCGTTGCCGCCGCCGCTCGCGCCGCCATAGAAACGGCCATCGCTGCCTTGCAGCAGGCTGCCGTAGGGCGTGGCGCCGTCGCTGCCGCCGCTGAAGCTGTACAGGGTGGTGATGGTTCCGTCCGGCGTCATCCGGAACACGGTGCCCTTGTTGTGCGCGCCGCCGGCGCTGGTGGTGCCGTAGAAATCGCCGTCGGTCGCGCGGATCAGGTTGCCGTAGGGGAGGCCGCCGTTGGCGCCGTTGAAGGCGGCGAGCGATGCGAGGGTTCCATCGGTGGCGACGGCGAACGCGGTGCCTTCGCCTCCGGATCCGCCCTGCACGGTCAGGCCGAACAGCAATCCGCCGCCGCCATCGACCAGCGGACCGGGCTGCCATCCCGCGGACGAAGTCTTGAACGTGTACAAGGTCGCGAACGTGCCGTCCGGCGCCATCCGGAACACCGTGCCGCCGTAGCCCGAACACAGGCTGCCGTGGCAATACGCCGTCTGCGGCGTGGTGCCGTAGAACGCGCCGTCGTCCATCAGCACCAGGCCCGAATCCAGCGACTGGCCGTCCTCGCCGTCGAACGAATGCAGGATCGAGAAAACACCGGAGGCATCGACCCGGAACACCTCGCCCTGCTGGTGCAGGCCGCCGGCATAGGTGGTGCCGTAGAACGCACCGTCGGGGCCTTGCACGAGCCGGCCTTCCGGATACTGGCCGTCGGCGTAGTTGAACGAATGCAGCACGCTGATGCCGTTGGCCGCGTGCAGCGGCGCGGACAGCGCGAGCGCCGCGATGGCGAGCAGCGCGGACGGCAGGCGGGCGGAGGCGATTCGGTTCATGGCGGATCTCCGGGCGGCTCGACGGGCGCGGGCAGGCGCGGTCCGGCCCGCATGGATTCCCCCGAATCCGCGGCCCCAGGCGGGCCGCGCGGGGAGCTTAACCCCGTGGAACGCGGGCGGCGTGCCGTTCGGCGGAGGCGGGGGCCATTCGGGTTCGATTGGCGTTGCCGCCCGCATTCGCGTACAGTCCGCCCCGTTCGCGCACGGCTGATCTGTTTTCCTAGGTAAGCCTGCCGCCGGTCGAATC
>JBGAHT010000053.1:0-18261 GCA_044226035.1 Thermomonas sp.
GGCGTGTCGGCGTGCACGTGGTGGTGCCGATGGTGTGCGGCCCACCACAACGGCCCGCGTTGCACCGACGCCGAACCGAGCACGGCGAACGCGAACTGCACCGGGCGCGAAGTGCGGAAGCTGCGATGCGAGAAATAGCGGTGGTAGAAGCCGGTGATCGCGAACATGCGCGCGGCGTACAGGCCGGCGGCGATCCACAGCGCGGTGGCGGACACGCCGACCCAGGCCACGCCGAGGCAGGCGACGTGCATGCCGATGAAGGGCGCGGCGCGGAGCCAGTCGATGCGTTCTTCGTCGACCGGGCCGGTACGCCGGTCGCCGGCGCTGGTATCGAACCATGATCGCAACGCGGCGCTCCGCGCGGGACGATCCCGGGATCCACCCGAGCGCTGCCTGGCATCCATCCGCATTTCCGTTCGCATGCGGATGCATACGCGCGGTCGCGGCAAACGGATGCAGCGGCTTCAGATCCCGAACACGGGTTGCAACGCGCGGGCCAGCCAACCCGGGAACCGCAGCGGCGCATCCAGCGCGGCGACGCAGACGCAGGCGGCCCCGGGCAGGATCACCGGCTGGTGCTCGGTGTCGGCATCGAGGTCGGCGACATCGCCGGCGGCGAAGCAACCGAGCGAATCCTGGTAGGCGCCGCGCAGGATCTGGGTGATTTCGCTGCCGCCGTGGCCGTGCGCGGGCATGCGCTTGCCAGGCGCGATGCGCAGCATCAACAAGGTGCCGCCGCTGGGCCCGCGCACGCGGATGAAATGCCGGCCCGGGCCCATCCAGCGCCAGCGCAATCCGCTGTACCTGCTGCCGAAATACGGGTGCAGCGGCGTGGGCAGGCGATCCGGATCCGGATCGGGCTCCGGAGTTGCTTCCCGCCACGGCGTCGTCGCGGCGGCGGCAGGCTCGCGGTCGAGGCGCTCCAGGATGTCCGCGCGCAGGCGTTCGCATTGCGCCTCGGCCGCAGCATGCACGTGCTGGTGCTCCAGCAGCAGGCCGCCGATCCGTTCCGCGCGCGCGACCGCGCGCCGGCACTCGCCGCATGCCTCCAGGTGGATGGCGACGATGGCCGCGGCTTCCGGCGCGATGGCGCCGGCCGCATGGGCGAGCACGGTGGCCGGATCGAGGTGGTGGCGCGGGTTCATGCTTGTCCCCCCAGTTCGCCCTGCAGTCGCAGGAAGGCCCTGCGCAGGTGGGATTTCACCGTTCCGAGCGGCATTCCGAGTTCGGATGCGATCTCCTGGTGGCTCTTGGCTTCGAAATACGACATCCGCAGCAGGCGCGCCTGCACCGGCGGCAAGGCGTCGATGCGGCGTTGCAGTTGCACGTGCTCGGCGTAGTCCTCGGCCGCGCTGCCTTCGTGCCCGGCTTGCAGGTCGGCTTCCCGTTCCGCCTCGCGGTCGCGCGCATGCCAGCTTTCGCGGCGGACCCGGTCGATATGCAGGTTGCGGGCGATGCGGAACAGCCATGTGCTCACCGCGCTGCGGGCGGGATCGTAGGCCGCCGCGTGCTGCCACAGCCGCAACAGCGACTCCTGCGCCAGTTCCTCGGCCACTGCCTCGACCGAGCCCATGCCGCGAAGGTAGAGGCAGACCCGCGGCATGACGTGGTGGTAGATGCGCATGAAGCAATCACGGTCGCGCCGGCGCGCCACCGCGGCCATCTCCGATGACCAGTCCTTCGATTCCCTGGCGGGCATACCCATGGTCGACATGCGCCTGGCCGCCTCGAACGGCGACGGATCCTCCGGTTTGCAGCTTGCGGCCATCCTACATTCCACCAACGGGCAACGATGTACGCATACGCACGGACGCGGCGCATGGATGCGGCCGGCAAAAAAGAAAATCGGCGCGAGGCCGGTTTCGAAGAGTGGCGCGCCCGCCCTAAGGACATGCCCGAGGGCAGGATCGACGGGCCGACGGACGCAAAAAGCCAGCTCGAAGAGCTGGCTTTAGCGAGAGTGGCGCGCCCGGAGAGATTCGAACTCCCGACCCCCAAGTTCGTAGCCTGGTGCTCTATCCAACTGAGCTACGGGCGCGCATGGAACGTTTGTATCGTGGTGGAGCCAGGGAGGATCGAACTCCCGACCTCGTCATTGCGAACGACGCGCTCTCCCAGCTGAGCTATGGCCCCACGAAGCCGAACATTATACGTAAATCTGGCGGAGACTGAGGGATTCGAACCCTCGATGGAGCTTTTGACCCCATACTCCCTTAGCAGGGGAGCCCCTTCGGCCTCTCGGGCAAGTCTCCGTGACGCATGCCGCTGCTGGTGTCCTGCGGCAGGCGCGGAAGGATACCGGCTCACTCCGACTGCGGCAAATCCCTGGCGTCGGCGGGCGCGGCGGCGCCCTCTTCCTCGCGATGGATGCGCTGGTAGATTTCCTCGCGATGCACGGCGACATCCTTGGGCGCGGTGATGCCCACGCGCACCTGGTTGCCCTTCACCCCGAGCACGGTGACGGTGACCGAATCTCCGATCATGAGCGTCTCGCCGACGCGTCGGGTAAGGATCAACATCTGGCAACTCCCATGCCGGTGGCCACTCCCCTGCCATGACGCGCGCAGGCAACGAAACCCACATCTTCTTTACAAACGTGAACGATCATAACGACCGGCCAGCACCGACGGCAACGTGCCGGAAGTCGGTCATGCGCGATCCGCGACCCAGCGCACAACGCCGGCCAGCGCGGCCTCGAGCGCCGGACCGTCGTCGCCGCCGCCCTGGGCCATGTCCGGGCGGCCGCCGCCCTTGCCGCCGGCCTGCCGGGCCACGTCCGCGAGCACGTCGCCGGCCTTGAGCTTGCCCAGCGCCGCGCCGCTGACGCCCGCAACCAGGCTTGCCTTGCCGTCCTGGACCCCCGCCAGCACGATCACCGCGTCGCCCAGCTGCTGTTTCAGGCGGTCAACGGCCTCACGCAGGGCCTTGGCGTCGAAACCCTCCAGCCGCGCGGCCAGCACCTTGATCCCGTTCGCATCGACCGCGCGCGCGGCCAGGTCCGCGGTCGCGCCCGAGGCGGCCTTGGCCTTGAGCGCATCGATTTCGCGTTCGAGCTTCTTCTGCCGGTCGAGCAGTTGCCGCAGCTTGTCGCCGACCTCGCCCGCGTTGCCGCCGAGCAGTTCCGCGGCCTCGCCGAGCCGGCGTTCCTCCCCGGCCACGTAGTCCAGCGCGCCCTGCCCGGTCACCGCCTCGATCCGGCGCACGCCGGCGGAGACGCCGCCTTCGCCGACGATCTTGAACAGGCCGATGTCGCCGGTGCGGCCGACGTGGGTGCCGCCGCACAGTTCGGTCGAGGTCGGGCCGAAGCGCAGCACGCGCACCTGCTCGCCGTACTTCTCGCCGAACAACGCCATCGCGCCGAAATCGAGGGCTTCCTGCATCGCCATGTGCCGCACTTCGCCCTCGTGGTTGGCGCGCACCTCGGCGTTGACCCGGCGCTCGATCTCGGCGAGCTCGGCCGCGGTCACCGGCTGGAAGTGCGAGAAGTCGAAGCGCAGGCGATCCGGCGCGACCAGCGAGCCCTTCTGCTGCACGTGGGTGCCGAGCACGCCGCGCAGGGCCGCGTGCAGCAGGTGCGTGGCGCTGTGGTTGAGGATGGTCGCCCCGCGGCGCGCGGCATCCACCGAAGCGACGAGTTTGTCGCCCTTCTTCAGCGTTCCCGCCGACAGCGTGCCGACGTGGCCGTGGAACTGGCCGGCGAGCTTGCTCGTGTCCTCGACCACGAAGCGCACGCCCTTCTCGTCGAGTTCGCCGGTGTCGCCGACCTGGCCGCCGGATTCGGCGTAGAACGGCGTCGCGTCGAGGATGACGATCGCCTCGTCGCCGGCGTCGATCGCCTCGACCGGCTTGCCGTCCTTCAGCAGCGCGACCACCTCCAGCCCGCCCGCGACCAGCGTGTCGTAGCCGAGGAACTTCGTCGGCGCCAGTCGCGCGACGAGTTCCGCCGGCAACACCGTGCCGCCGCCGAACTTGCCGGCCGCGCGCGCGGCCTGCTTCTGCTTCGCCATCGCCGCGTCGAAGCCGGCGACATCGACCGACATCCCGCGCTCGCGCGCCATGTCCTGGGTCAGGTCGAGCGGGAAGCCGTAGGTGTCGTACAGGCGGAAGGCGTCGGCGCCGGGGATCGTCCCGTTCGATTTCGCGGCGACGTCGTCGAAGATGCGCATGCCCGAATCCAGCGTCTCGGCGAAGCGTTCCTCCTCGGCCTTGAGCGCGCGCTCGGCGGTGGCGCGGCCTTCGCGCAGCACCGGGTAGGCTTCGCCCATCAATTCGTCGAGCGTGCCGACCAGCTTGTGGAAGAACGGTTCGCGCACGCCCAGCATCCAGCCGTGGCGCAGCGCGCGGCGGATGATCCGGCGCAGCACGTAGCCGCGGCCTTCGTTCGAGGGCAGCACGCCGTCGACGATCAGGAACGCGCTGGCGCGGATGTGGTCGGCGATCACCCGCAGCGACTTGTTGCCGAGGTCGGCGGTATGCGTGAGTTCGGCGGCGCGCCTGATCAGCGCCTGGAACAGGTCGATCTCGTAGTTCGAATGCACGTGCTGCAGCACCGCGGTGAGCCGTTCCAGGCCCATGCCGGTGTCCACGCACGGCGCCGGCAGCTTCGACAGCGTGCCGTCGGCGGCGCGGTCGAACTGCATGAACACCAGGTTCCAGATTTCGATGAAGCGGTCGCCGTCCTCGTCCGGCGAACCGGGCGGGCCGCCTGCGATGTGTTCGCCGTGGTCGTAGAAGATCTCGGTGCACGGGCCGCACGGGCCGGTGTCGGCCATCTGCCAGAAATTGTCGCTGGCGTAGGGCGCGCCCTTGTTGTCGCCGATGCGGACGATGCGCTCCTCGGGCAGGCCGATCATGTCGCGCCACAGCTCGAAGGCTTCGTCGTCGGTGTGGTAGACGGTGACCAGCAGCCGCTCCTTCGGCAGCTTCCACACCCCGGTCAGCAGTTCCCACGCCCAGGCGATGGCGTCCTTCTTGAAGTAGTCGCCGAAGGACCAGTTGCCGAGCATTTCGAAGAAGGTGTGGTGGCGCGCGGTGTAGCCGACCGAATCCAGGTCGTTGTGCTTGCCGCCCGCGCGCAGGCAGCGCTGCACGTCGGCCGCGCGCACGTAACTGCGCTTCTCCGCGCCGAGGAACACGTCCTTGAACTGGACCATGCCGGAGTTGGTGAACAGCAGGGTCGGGTCGTTGCCCGGCACCAGCGGCGCCGAAGGCACGATGGTGTGGCCCTTGGAGGCGAAGAATTCGAGGAAATCCCGGCGGATGTCGGCAGTGGTCTTCATAGACCGACCAGTTTACAGGGCCGGACTCGTGTTCCGGCTCCAGTTCGCCAATCGACAAGCCCGCCCCGGCGTCGCCCTCGGGCACGGCCGACCGGTCGACCTATACTGGCCGCAACCCATCCTCGCGCCGTGGACCATGGATCGTCAGGACAGCGTCATCGATCTGGCCCGGCGCCTGCGCGAAGCACTGGAGGAACACCCCCAGTTCTCAGACGAGGGCTTCGAACGCCTGGTCCGCGAATGGCATGGCTGCGTCACCGGGGTCAAGCAGGCGGCCTTCACCGCCGACTGGCGCAACAAGCACGACCCGGAGTCGTTCGAGTACGGCTGGGGCGCGCAATCCGCGCAATTCGTGGTCGACCTGGTGCCGAGGATCCAGTCCGTGCTGCGCCGGCACTACAAGCGCAAGGACGTGCTCAAGCTGATCGACGTCGGCGCCGGCTCCTGCGTGGGCACGAACGTACTGGCGATGCTGCATTCGAGCCATTACGTCTATTCGCGGCTGGAAATCGACGCCATCGATTACATACCGTTGCGCAAGCGCTGGGCGCAGAGCCAATACCCGCTGATCCACTACACGGTCGGCGACGTGCACGACCTGCCGGACAAGTCGTGGGACCTGGCGATCTGCAGCCATGTGATCGAGCACCTGGACGACCCGCGACCCTTCATCGACCGCATTCGCCGGATCTGCCGCGGCTTCGCGTTCGTCTACTCCCCCTACCGGGAAATCGAACGCATCCCGGACCATTACTCCACCATCGACGAATCGACCTACGCCGGCATCCCGGGCTGCACGCTGGAAGTCGTTTCGAGCATGGGCTGGCATCCGGACCGCCCGGGCGACCAGTGCCTGATCGCGACCATCGACTGCCGCGAGGAATCGCCGCAATAACCGACGCGGTCAGTCGTCGAAATCGCCGCCGCCGAGCGCGGCCCGCACCTGCTCCATCGCGAAGCCCCGCCGCAGCAGCAGGTCGGCCGCCTTGCGCTGCCCGGCCGGGGTCTTCGCCGCGTCCGCCCCGAGGCGGCGGCGAACCAGGTCGCGGGCGATGGCGGTCCAGTCGCCGTCGAAGCCGTCCATCGCCGCGGCCACGGCCTCCGAATCGAGCCCGTGCATACGCAGTTCGGCGCGCACGTGCACCGGCCCGTAACCGCCGGCCGCGCGGCTGCGCACCAGCGATTCGGCGAAGCGCGCGTCGTCCTGCCAACCCGCCTCGGCGAGCCTGTCGATCGCGGCCCCGGCCTCCCCGGCCTCGACCCCGCGCGCGGCCAGCTTGCGGCCCAGTTCCTTGCGCGAATGCTCGCGCCGCACCAGCAGCCCCAACGCCCGCTGCGTCGCGGTCGGCGGCGGCTTGCGCGAACGCGCGGAGTCGCTCATGGCTTCTTCGCCCTTGTCGCCTTGCGTGCCTGCTTGGGCGCCTTGGCCTTGGGTGCAGGCAATACATCGGCGGTGGCCTGCAGGATGCGCTGCAGCAGTTCGGTGTCGTCGAGGAATTCGTCGAGGACGTAGTAGTCCTTGGCCTCGGGATAAGGCTTGCCCGGCGTCACCCGCGGCAACAGCGCCTTGCCTTCGGGCGTGGGCTTGAGCAGCAGGCTATTGTCGCAGGCGAACGCGACGACCTTGCCGTCCAGGTACAACGCGTACTCGCCGAACATGCGCTTGTGCGTCAGCCGGCCACCGAAACCGGCTTGCTCGTGCACGTATTCGATGAAGTCGGTGTCGGTGGACATAGTGTTTAAGCCACCGAGAGAATCGTGTTGTACACAAACCAGAAAACAAGTGAAAGACCTGCCACAACACCCGTTCCTGCGGAGAGAATGAAAATCAAAAGCCAGTATTTATGAATCTTCTCAAGCTCTTGGTTTAGCTCATTCTCAAAAATAACTGTCTTGCCACGATAAAAAAGACCGAGGCTCAATGTTTTGTAGATTTCATAGCAGACGAATACAAAAAGCGAAATGGAAATGAGAGCGCCCGTGGAAGCAAACATCCACAACGACATTTGTGACTTTGTCTGTGTCCAGAGAGTGAAGAATCCGGCGTACCCTGCAAGCATTACGACTTGAGCGTAATGCTCTTCGCTACGTTTAATTTCTTCCATTGTCTGTTCAGCCCGTGACTGCAAGTTCTGACTGGCAATTTGACTTGCCAAAAACTGGTTCTGACGCTGGAGCGCGTCAATTTGAGCCGATTGCTGAGTAAAGCCTCCCTGGACTTTTCTTGCTAACTCGTGCACTGGATCGCGCTGTCTTCCGAACATAGCCAATTCCCTGCCTACGAATGTTCTCCGAGCTTATTTCTCAGTAGAGCCTTACATACCAAAACACAGGGCGACCACCTGCTGACGAACAGGCGGCCGCCCTGCGGGTTCCACACCTTGGTGGCGTCGACGATCAGTCGTCGTCGCCTTCCGCATCACCGGCCTCGCCGCGCGGCGCTTCCTCCGGCACGAACTGCTCGCGCAGCGCCGCCTCCAGCTTCTGCGCCACCGCCGGATTCTCCTTCAGGTACTGGCGCGCGTTCTCCTTGCCCTGGCCGATGCGCTCGCCGTCGTAGCCGTACCACGCGCCGGACTTGTCCACCAGCTTCGCGTCCACGCCCATGTCAATCAGCTCGCCCTCGCGCGAAATGCCCTCGCCGTACAGGATCTCCGTCACCACCTGCTTGAACGGCGGCGCCAGCTTGTTCTTCACCACCTTGATCCGGGTCTGGTTGCCGATGATCTCGTCGCCCTTCTTGATCGAACCGATGCGGCGGATGTCCAGCCGCACCGAGGCGTAGAACTTCAGCGCATTGCCGCCGGTGGTGGTTTCCGGGCTCTGGCCCGGCATCATGATCCCGATCTTGTGCCGCAGCTGGTTGATGAAGATCACCATGCAGTTGCTGCGCTTGATGTTGCCGGTCAGCTTGCGCAGCGCCTGGCTCATCAACCGCGCCTGCAGGCCCGGCAGCTGGTCGCCCATCTCGCCCTCGATCTCCGCCTTGGGCGTGAGCGCCGCGACCGAGTCGATCACCACGATGTCGACCGCGTTGGAACGCACCAGCATGTCGGCGATTTCCAGCGCCTGCTCGCCGGTGTCGGGCTGCGACAGCAGCAGCTCGTCGACGTTCACCCCGAGCTTGGCCGCGTAGGTCGGGTCCAGCGCGTGCTCGGCGTCGATGAAGGCCGCCTGGCCGCCGGCCTTCTGGCATTCGGCGATGGCCTGCAACGTGAGCGTGGTCTTGCCCGAGGACTCGGGGCCGTAGATCTCGACCACGCGGCCCTTGGGCAGGCCGCCGATGCCGAGCGCGATGTCCAGCATCAGCGAACCGGTGCCGATGACCTCGGTCGGTTCCACCGCGCGGTCGCCCATGCGCATCACCGAACCCTTGCCGAACTGGCGGTCGATCTGGGTCAGTGCCGCGGCCAGTGCGCGCTTCTTGTTCTCGTCCATCATCGTGTCCTCGGAGGAAATGAAATTCGGAATGGGGTCAGGCTAGACCCGCGCCATCGCACAGGCTGCGACGCCGCGGCACGCATCAGGTTGGAGGTTCGGAAAGGCCGCGACAGCCGGCCGATGCCGCAGCGGCGACTCGGACAACGCCGCGCCGCGGCTCACTTGTTCGGCCTCACGAGGCCGCAATACAGGCCCTCGATCGCGAAGTCCTGCCCCGGCTGCACCTCGATCGGCGCGTAATCCGGGTTGCGCGGCAGCAGGCGGATGCGCTCGCCGCCGGTCTTGAGCAGCTTCACCGTGATCTCGTCGTCCAGCCGCGCGACCACGATCTGCCCGCTGCGCGCGGTCGGGGTGCGGTGCACGCCGATCAGGTCGCCGTCGAAGATGCCTTCGTCGCGCATCGAATCGCCCTTCACCTTCAGAAGGTAGTCCGGCGCCGGCGAGAACAGCACGCGGTCGAGGATCAGCACCTGTTCGGAGCCGATGTCCGCGCCGATGGGCGCGCCGGCCGCGACCTGCCCGAGCACCGGCAACCGCATGGCGCTATCGGGAATCGCGGTTTCCAGCGGCAGGTCGGCCTGGGCCGACGGCGGCGGCTGCAGCACGCGCAGGCTGCGCGCCAGGCCGGGCCGGCGTTCGATCGCGCCCGCGGCCTCCAGCGCCTCGAGGTGGTACTGGGCCCCGCGCACGCCCTTGAAGCCGAAGGCGCGGGAAATCTCGCTTTGCGAGGGCGCGAAACCGTCGGCCTCGATGCGCTCGGCGAGGAAGGCGAGGATGGCTTGCTGGGTGTCGGTCAGGTCCATGTGAGTAGTAATACTACTCATAGCCTGTCGACGCAAGCCTTTGTAGGAGCGCCTTCCAAGGCGCGACCGTCGCGCCCGAACGGGCGCTCCTACACGTGCTGCCCGATCCCCTCCAGCGCCGCGGCCACGGTCTGCCGGCGCACCGATTCGCGGTCGCCGTCGAAATGGAAGATTTCGGCGCGCGGGTAACCGCCGCGCCGCTTCCACGCGATCCACACCGTGCCGACCGGCTTGTCCTCGGTGCCGCCGCCGGGGCCGGCGATGCCGGTGACCGCGACCGCGACGCCGGCGCCCGAATGCACCAGCGCGCCCGACACCATTTCGATCACGGTCTCGCGACTGACCGCGCCGAAATGTTCCAGCGTTTCCGGGCGCACCCCGAGCAATCCCTGCTTGGCCTCGTAGCTGTACGCGGCCAGGCCGCAGTCGAACCAGGCCGAACTGCCGGCGATGTCGGTGACGGTCTTGGCGATCCAGCCGCCGGTGCAGCTTTCCGCGGTGCACAGGGTCAGCCGCTTCGCCGCGAGCTGTTCGCCGATGGCGGAAGCGAGCGCGCCGAGCGCCTCGTCGGTGGTCGCGGCCATCGTCAAGCCGTCATCGTCGCGGCGTCGATCACGAAGCGGTACTTCACGTCGCTCTTGAGCATGCGCTCGTAGCCGGCCTCGATGTCCTTCGCCGCGATCATCTCGATGTCGGCGACGATGCCGTGCCGCGCGCAGAAATCCAGCATCTCCTGGGTTTCGGCGATGCCGCCGATCAGGGAGCCGGCGATCGCCTTGCGGCCGAAGATCAGGCCCATCACGTTCGGGCTGGGATGCGCATGCTCCGGCGCGCCGACCAGGCACAGCGTGCCGTCGCGCTTGAGCAGGGCGGTGAACGCATCCAGGTCGTGCGAGGCGGCGACGGTGTCGAGGATGAAGTCGAAGCTGCCGGCGTGCGCGCGCATCTGCGCCGCGTCCTTCGAAATGACGACCTCGTCCGCGCCGAGCTTGCGCGCTTCCCCGCGCTTGGATTCGCTGGTGGTGAACGCGACCACGTGCGCGCCCATCGCGTGCGCGATCTTGATGCCCATGTGGCCGAGCCCGCCGATGCCGACGATGCCGACCTTCTTGCCCGGGCCCGCGCCCCAGTGGCGCAGCGGCGAATAGGTGGTGATGCCCGCGCACAGCAGCGGCGCGACCGCGGCCAATTGCGATTCCGGATGGCGCACCTTCAGCACGAAGTCGCGGTCGACCACGATCCGCTGCGAATAGCCGCCGAGGGTATGGCCCGGGGCATCGGCGGTCGCGCCGTTGTAGGTGCCGACGAAGCCGTTCTCGCAATACTGCTCCAGGCCTTCGTCGCAGGCCGCGCAATGCTTGCAGCTGCCGACCAGGCAGCCGACGCCGACGACGTCGCCGACCTTGACGTCCTCCACCCCGCCGCCGACCGCGCTGACGCGGCCGACGATCTCGTGCCCGGGCACGCACGGGTATCTGGTGCCCGGCCATTCCGACCGCACGGTGTGCAGGTCCGAGTGGCAGATGCCGCAGTAGGCGATGTCGATCTGCACGTCGCGCGGACCCGGCGCGCGGCGCTCGATGTCCATGGCGACGACGGGTTGGTCGGCGGCGCGCGCGCCCCAGGCCTTGGTGGTCATGCCGGTTGCATCCTGTATGGGGGAAGCCCGGATTCTGCGCCGAAACCGCGCGGCGGGCGAGACGCTTCGGGCACACTATCGGGCCAGCCCGCCCGCACGTGCCGATGTCCGCCGAACACACGCCCCTGATGAAGCAGTACTTCGCCGCCAAGGCGGAGCATCCGGACGTGCTGCTGTTCTTCCGCATGGGCGATTTCTACGAACTGTTCCACGACGACGCGCGCAAGGCGGCGAAGCTGCTCGACATCACCCTGACCCAGCGCGGGCAATCGGCGGGCCAGCCGATCCCGATGGCCGGGGTGCCGCACCACGCCTACGAGGCTTACCTCGCGCGGCTGGTGGCTTTGGGCGAATCCGTTGCCATTTGCGAGCAGATCGGCGACCCGGCCGCGAGCAAGGGCCTGGTCGAACGCAAAGTGGTGCGCATCGTCACCCCCGGCACGGTCACCGACGAGGCCTTGCTGCAGGATCGCCGCGACACGCTGCTGCTCGCGGTTTCGCGCGGCAAGTCGGGTTACGGCCTGGCCTGGGCGGACCTCTCCGCCGGGCGCTTCCTGGTCAACGAAGTGGCGAACGACAACGCGCTCGAGGCCGAATTCGCGCGATTGCAGCCGGCGGAAACGCTGCTGCCGGACGAGGAAGGCTGGCCGGGCTTCGTCGCCGAACGCAACGGCATGCGCCGGCGCGCGCCGTGGCTGTTCGACGCCGATTCCGGCCGCCGCCAGCTGCTGCAGTTCTTCGGCGTGCACGACCTGACCGCGTTCGGCATCGACGACAAGCCCCTGGCCATCGCCGCCGCGGGCGCGCTGCTCGGTTACGTCGAGGAAACGCAGAAGCAGCGGCTTCCGCACCTGACCTCGATTTCGGTGGAAGCCAGCGACGGCGCGATCGCGATGAACGCGGCCACGCGCCGCCACCTCGAACTGGATTCGCGCATCGACGGCGACGCCAGCGCGACCCTGCTCGGCGTGCTCGATTCCACCATCACGCCGATGGGCGGCCGCCTGCTGCGGCGCTGGCTGCACCGGCCGCTGCGCGACCGCGGCGTGCTGCGCGCGCGCCACCAGGCCGTCGCGACGCTGGCGAACGGCGCCGGGTCGGATTTGCGCGACGCGTTCCGCGCGTTCGGCGACGTCGAGCGCATCCTCGCCCGCATCGCGTTGCGCAGCGCGCGCCCGCGCGACCTCTCGACCCTGCGCGACGCGCTGAACCTGCTGCCGACGCTGCGCGAGCGGCTGGCGCCGCTGGATTCGCCGCGCCTGCAGGCGCTGTCCGCGGAACTGGGCGAACACGGCGCGCACGCGACGCTGCTGGCGCGCGCGATCGTGCCGCAGCCGCCGGTGCTGGCGCGCGACGGCGGCATCTTCGCCGAAGGCTACGACGCCGAACTCGACGAACTGCGCGCGCTTTCGACCAATGCCGACCGGTTCCTCGTCGAGCTCGAGGCGCGCGAGAAGGCCGCGACCGGCATCCCGACCCTGAAGGTCGGCTACAACCGCGTGCACGGCTACTACATCGAGATCAGCAAGGGCCAGAGCGAGAAGGCGCCGACGCATTATTCGCGCCGCCAGACCCTGACCGGCGCCGAGCGCTACATCACCGAGGAACTCAAGGCGTTCGAGGACAAGGTGCTGTCGGCGCGCGAACGCGCGCTCTCGCGCGAGAAGCTGCTGTACGAAGCGCTGCTCGACGACTTGAACACCGACCTGGAATCGCTCAAGCGCTGCGCCGCCGCGCTGAGCGAACTCGACGTGCTCGCCGGCCTCGCCGAACGCGCGCAGGCGCTGGACTGGGTGCAGCCGCGGCTTTCCGACGAGCCCGGCCTGCGCATCGAGGGCGGGCGGCATCCGGTGGTGGAAGCGCTGCGCGACGAGCCGTTCACGCCCAACGACCTCGTGCTCGACGGCGGAACCGGCGAAGGCGGGACGCGGATGCTGGTGATCACCGGGCCGAACATGGGCGGCAAGAGCACCTACATGCGCCAGAACGCGCTGATCGTGCTGCTCGCGCACATCGGCAGCTTCGTGCCGGCGACGCGCGCCGACATCGGGCCGATCGACCGCATCCTCACCCGCATCGGCGCCGGCGACGACCTCGCGCGCGGGCAGTCCACCTTCATGGTGGAAATGGCCGAAACCAGCTACATCCTGCACCACGCGACCAGCGAATCGCTGGTGCTGATGGACGAGATCGGGCGCGGCACCTCCACCTACGACGGCCTCGCGCTGGCGGACGCCTGCGCGCGCCACCTCGCCGCGGGCAACCGCAGTTACACGCTGTTCGCCACGCACTATTTCGAACTGACCGCGCTCGCCGAACCCGGCAGCGGCATCGCCAACGTGCACCTGGACGCGGTCGAGCACCGCGACGCGCACGGCCAGGAAACCCTGGTGTTCATGCACGCGGTGAAGGACGGCCCGGCCGACCGCAGCTTCGGCCTGCAGGTCGCCGCGCTCGCCGGCCTGCCGAAGTCGGTGGTGCGGCAGGCGCGCGCGCGATTGGCGGAACTCGAAGCGCACCGCGATGCGCCTTCGGCGCCGATGACCGCGCAGGCGCTGGACCAGCCGCGGCAGATCGGGCTGTTCGCGCCCGCCTCCGCCGCGCTCGACGCGCTCGCCGGCATCGACCCGGACGAACTGACGCCCAAGCAGGCGCTCGAGGCGCTGTACCGGCTGAAGGCGCTGGGATAGCCCGTTGCCGGCGCCGGCGCGCGTTTCGATACCGAATGGCTATCGATCGGTTCGTTTCAATCGATTTTACCTGGCGCCCGGACGGGCCTAGCCTCGGGTTTCACCACCCACTGGAGCCAGCGCCATGCGCAAGCCGGACGATGCCGATCGCAAATGCCCCCTCACCACCCAGTTCGGCGCGCCGGTGCCGGACAACCAGAACAGCCTGACCGCCGGCCCGCGCGGGCCGTTGCTGGCGCAGGACCTGTGGTTGAACGAGAAGCTGGCCAACTTCGTGCGCGAAGTCATCCCCGAGCGGCGCATGCACGCCAAGGGCTCGGGCGCGTTCGGCACCTTCACCGTCACCCACGACATCACCCGCTACACCCGCGCCGCGATCTTCTCGGAAGTGGGCAAGACAACCGAGATGTTCGCCCGCTTCACCACCGTGGCCGGCGAACGCGGCGCGGCCGACGCCGAGCGCGACATCCGCGGCTTCGCGCTGAAGTTCTACACCGAGGAAGGCAACTGGGACATGGTCGGCAACAACACGCCGGTGTTCTTCCTGCGCGATCCGCGCAAGTTCCCGGACCTCAACAAGGCGGTCAAGCGCGACCCGCGCACCAACCTGCGTTCGGCCACCCACAACTGGGACTTCTGGACGCTGCTGCCCGAAGCGTTGCACCAGGTCACCATCGTGATGAGCGACCGCGGCATCCCGGCCAGCTACCGGCACATGCACGGCTTCGGTTCGCACACCTACAGCTTCTGGAACGCGGCGGGCGAGCGCTTCTGGGTGAAGTTCCATTTCCGCACCCGACAGGGCATCCGCAACCTGAGCGACGCCGAGGCCGAGGCGATCGTCGGCAAGGACCGCGAGAGCCACCAGCGCGACCTGTACGAGGCGATCGAGCGCGGCGATTTCCCGAAGTGGACGATGTACGTGCAGGTGATGCCCGAAGCCGATGCGGAAAAGGTGCCCTACCACCCGTTCGACCTGACCAAGGTATGGCCGCACCGGGATTACCCGCTGATCGAGGTCGGCGAGTTCGAACTGAACCGCAACCCGGAGAACTTCTTCGCCGACGTCGAGCAGAGCGCGTTCGCACCGAGCAACCTGGTGCCGGGCATCGGCGCGTCGCCGGACAAGATGCTGCAGGCGCGGCTGTTCAACTACGCCGATGCGCAGCGCTACCGCCTCGGCGTGAACCACCACCAGATCCCGGTCAACGCCGCGCGCTGCCCGGTGCACAGCAACCAGCGCGACGGCATGGGCCGCGCCGACGGCAACTACGGCAGCCGGCTGCACTACGAGCCCAACAGCTTCCAGCAATGGCAGGAACAGCCGCAGTACCGCGAGCCGCCGCTCAAGATCGACGGCAACGCCGACTGGTGGAACTACCGCGAGGACGATGCCGACTACTACCAGCAGCCCGGCGACCTGTTCCGGCTGATGACGCCGGCGCAACAACAAGCGCTGTTCGACAACACCGCGCGCGCGATGGGCGATGCGCCGGAGTTCATCAAGCGGCGCCACATCGACAATTGCGGCAAGGCCGACCCGGCCTATGGCGCGGGCGTGGCCAGGGCGCTCGGCCTGGGGTGAGGATCGGGCGGTCGCGCCCGCCTGCGCAGGGCCCGAAGCCCTCTACCGGCTGAAGGCCCTGCGGCAAGCCCCTTCCCCCGTGCCGGACTTTGCAGTCTGCTAACGCGCCGGCGCCTAGCGTGCCGGTTCCTTCCAATCGAATCGGGGAAACCGCATGACCAGCCTGACCCAGGGACTCGCCGCGCAACTGTCCGGCGCGCCGGTGCAACAGATCGCGCAGCAGCTCGGCATTCCGCCGGAACAGGCGCAGTCCGCGGTTTCCGCCGCATTGCCGCTGTTGATGGGCGCGCTCGGCCGCAACGCCAGCCAGCCGCAGGGCGCGCAGGCGCTGCATGCCGCGCTGCAGGACCACGCCGGCGGCGACATCACCAGCGTGCTCGGCTCGGTGCTGGGCGGCGCGATGGGCGGTGCCGGCGGCGGCCAGGGCGACGACACACTCGGGCGCATGCTCGGCCACATCTTCGGCGGCCAGCAGACGCAGGCGACGCAGGGCCTGGGCCAGGCGACCGGCCTCGGCAACGACCAGACCCAGATGTTGCTGCGCATCCTCGCGCCGATCGTGCTCGCCTACCTCGCCAACCACATGTTCGGCGGGCAACAGCAGCAGGCGTCGGCGCCGGTGGCTTCCGCGCCGCAGGATTCCGGCCCGCAGGGGCTGGGCGACGTGCTCGGCCGCGAGGTCGAACAGATCGGCCAGCAGCAGGGCGGACTCGGCGGACTGCTTGGGCAGGTGCTCGGCGGTGGAGGCGGCGGACTCGGCGGGCTGCTGGGCGGCATCCTCGGCGGCGGCAATCGCACCTGATTCGATCGAACCGATCCATCGGATCCGCAACGACAAGGCCCGCAGCGATGCGGGCCTTGCTTTTGTCCGGACTCCAGCGCGTGGCGATTCGAGAGCCGCCTTATGCTGCTGCCGCCACCTCAACTACCAGCATTCAGGTCGATCGTGTATCGCTCGTAGAACGGCGACTCCGGCGGAGCTGGGTACTTCCGACCCGTCATCTGCTTCGTGAAGCATTGCAACGCAGGCACATCAGGGTTCGGGAGGTAATCCGCCACGACGCCATCCCTGTTGATGACGGCGATGGCTTCGAACTTCGGCACGCCTGCGGTTCTTGCCCCTGGCCCGCAGGATGCGACGATCCCGGCCCAGAACGCGTTATGCACCGGAAGCATGTCTTGCTCCCACGCGATTCCACGGAAAGTCGAAGTCATCCGGTCCGCCTCGGCGGCGAGTCGATGCCAGTGGTCGCGTGGAGGCGTTCGCTGGGTCGGGCAACCCGCGAGAAGGACGAAAGCAATGATCACGAAACGACGCATGTTTCTCCTTGGCAACAAATGATCCCGTTTACCATTCGCAACCCGCGATCTGCCCTACCACTCACGTCGCCGGCAACTGCGCCGGCTTCGGTTCCGCGACTTCGCCACCGGGCTGCGCGCGCCCGGCCATTTCCGCGCCGGCGTCGCGCGGCAGCTTCCACATCATCCACGCCGAACTGGCCGATACCAGCGCCACCGCCGCGAACGCGACGTAGAAATTGCGCACGTCCGTGTCCGGGCGCTGCCACAACCAGCCCGCCGCTTCCAGCAGGTAGCCGCCGATGGCCACGCCCAGGCTCAGCGACAACTGCTGCATCATCCCGGCCATGCTGCTCGCCTGCCCCAATCGCGCCGCGTCGACTTCGGCGTAGCTGATCGCATTGAGCCCGGTGAACTGCAGCGAACGGAAACAACCGCCGGCCAGCAACACCGCCAGCACCACCAGGTGCGGCGTGCCCGGGCGGAACAGGCCGTAGGCCGCGAGCATCGCCGAGGCGACGAAGGCGTTCGCCAGCAACACGCGGCGGAAACCGAAGCGCCCGATGATGCGCGCGGCCATGGTCTTCATGAACATCGCGCCGGCCGCGGACGCGAAGGTGAGCAAGCCCGATTGCAGCGGACTCAGGCCGAAGCCGAGTTGCAGCATCAGCGGCAGCAGGAATGGCGTCGCGCCGACGCCGATGCGGAACAGCGAACCGCCGAGGATGCCGCTGCGGTAGGTCGCCAGCCGGAACAGGCCGAGGTCGAGCAGCGGCGCGGCGAACCGGCGCGCATGCCGCACGTAGCCCGCGAGCAGCGCGATGCCGATTGCGAGCGCGGCGATGGCGACCCACGCGGGCAGCAGGTGCCGGCCGAGCGTGGAAAAGCCGAACATCGCGGTGGCGAGGCCGAGGCCCGACAGCAGGAAGCCGCGCCAGTCCAGCGGCGAGGTCGGTTCGCGCAGCGCCGGGATGTAGCGCAGGCCGAGCGCGATGCCGAGCGCGCCCATCGGCAGGTTGATCAGGAAGATCCAGCGCCAGTCGAAATAGGTGGTGATGAATCCGCCCAGCGGCGGCCCGACCACCGGCCCGACCAGCGCGGGGATGGTCAGCCAGCTCAGCGCATGCACCAGTTCCGGCTTCGGCACCGTGCGCAGGATCACCAGGCGCCCGACCGGCACCATCATCGCGCCGCCCATGCCTTGCAGGAACCGCGCGGCGACCAGCGTCGCCAGCGAACCGCTCGCGGCGCACGCGACCGAGCCGAGCAGGAACACGAAGATCGCGCTGGCGAAGGTGCGGCGCGCGCCGAAACGATCCGCGACCCAGCCGCTGACCGGGATGAACACCGCCAGCGACAACAGGTAGGCGGTAAGCGCGAGCTTGAGCGCGATCGGCTCGGTGCCGAGGTCGCGCGCGATCGCCGGCAGCGAGGTCGAGATCACGGTCGAATCCATGTTCTCGATGAACAACGCGCAGGCGACGATCAGCGGCAGCAGCCGCGCCGGTCGCAGCGTTCGCCCGAG
>JBGAHT010000054.1:0-17905 GCA_044226035.1 Thermomonas sp.
GGTTCGAGGCGTTCGCCGCGCCGATGCTCACGCCGAGCTGTTCGAAGCGCTGGTCGAGCAATTCCAGAGGACGCACGAAATGGCGCGCGACCGTGTCCGCGACATGCTGTCCGGCGACGTGGAAATCGAGGTCGGATTCCTCGACCAGGCCCAGCACCGACGCGTGCGAATCGCGGCCGGCGCCGTTGCGCAGGTCGTCGAAGTTGCGCGCCAGCAACTCGCGGTAGCGCATGACGAAACTGGCGCTGCGCGCGCGCAGGCCGAGCAGCGTGGCCAGGTCGATGCGGTCCTGGGCGCCGCCGCTCCGGCGGATCCTGTCCTGCAGGCGGGTTTCGATCGGGGCGAACAATTCGCCCGGGAGCATGCCCAACTGCTCGACCACCATCCGCTTGAGCTCGTCGAGCATGCGCAGTCGCTCGTAGTTGCCGATCAATTCGAAACCGAGCTGGGGGTTACTCACGCGTGCCTGCCTTGGAGACGCGGGGGAAGGCGTCTTCGATCGCAGAATAGTGTCGCCTTGCGTCACGTCCAGCCCTTTTGCGGCGATATGTGACCACGCTCGCGTTTCATGGGCGGACCCTCGTTCCATGCCATGCTCGCGGCATGGATACGTCCCTCGCCTTCCTCGACCGGCGGCGTTCGGTCCCGGCCTCGCAGCTGGGCGAACCCGCCCCCGACCACGCCACCCTGCTGCGCATGCTGCGCTCGGCCGTGCGCGTCCCCGACCACGGCAAGCGCGTGCCGTTCCGCTTCCTGCGGATCGAGGGCGAGGCGCGCGCGGCGCTGTCCGGGCGCATCGTCGCCCGCGCCCGCGAGCGCAACCCCGCCATCGGCGAAGCCGCGCTGGAGAAGGACCGCATGCGCTTCCAGCATGCCCCGATGATCGTGGCGGTGATCGCGCAACAGGGCGAGGACGCGAAGATCCCGGCGTCGGAACGTTTCGCCAGCGCCTGTTGCGTGTGCTTCGCCCTGCTGCAGGCGGCGCAGGCCCTGGGTTACGGCGCGCAATGGCTGACCGGATGGCCGGCCTACGACCCGGGCATCCTGCGCACGCTCGGCGTCGGCGAGGACGAGCGCATCGCCGGTTTCATCCACCTCGGCACGCCGAAGGCGGAGGCGCCCGAACGCGACCGCCCCGATCCGGCGGACCTGCTGACCGACCTGACCCTGTAGGAGCGCTCTCCAGCACGACCGGGATCGGGAATGGCCGTCGCGCCCTGAAGGGCGCTCCTACAATGCGCCGATGACCCGCCCCACCCCCGCTGCAAAAACGCTGCATCTGGTCGATGCCTCGCTGTTCGTGTTCCGCGCCTGGCATTCGATGCCCGACCAGTGGCACGACGCCGACGGCTGGCCGGTGAACGCGGTGCACGGTTTCGCCCGCTTCCTGCTGGAACTGCTCGAGCGCGAACGCCCGAGGCACATCGCCATCGCCTTCGACGAGGCGCTCGATTCCTGCTTTCGCAACGCGCTGTATCCGCAGTACAAGGCGAACCGCCCGCCGGCGCCGGACGAGCTCAAGCGCCAGTTCGCCTACTGCAAGGCCTTGTGCCAGGCGATCGGCCTGCACACGCTGGCGCACCGCGAATACGAAGCCGACGACCTGATCGGCAGCGCGCTGCACGCGGTGCGCGGCGAGGGGTTCCGCGGCGTCATCGTCTCCGCCGACAAGGACCTGTCGCAACTGCTCGGGGAACACGACGAACAATACGACCCCGGCCGCGGCCAGCGCTGGGGCCGCGACGGGGTCAAGGCGCGTCACGGCGTGCGCGCCGAACAGATCGCCGACTACCTCGCGCTGTGCGGCGACGCGGTCGACAACATCCCCGGCATCACCGGGATCGGCGCGAAATCCGCGGCGGTGCTGCTCGCGCACTTCGACACGCTCGATGCGCTGCTCGAGCGCAGCGAGGAAGTCGCGTTCCTGCGCCTGCGCGGCGCGACCCAAATGGCGCAGCGCCTGCGCGAACAGCGCGAGCACGCCCTGCTCTGGCGCCAGCTCACCACCATCGCGCTGGACGCGCCGCTGCCGGAAGGCGCGGCGCCATTCGCCCGCGGCGACGCCGACCCGGCGATGCTGGACATGCTGGTGGACGGCGTGGGTTTCGGCGCGATGACGCGCAAGCGGCTGGCGGAAGCGGCGAAACCGCCCTCGTAGGAGCGCCCATTTGGGCGCGACCGGCAGATCGCGTTTCGGGGCTAAAGCCCCTCCCACAAAAGCGGCGGCTGCAATCGGCCTGCGTTAGCATCCAACCATGCGCGACGAAAAGCACACGCTGTACGAAGGCCATTGGCTGCGGCTGGTCCGCATCGGCCACTGGGAATCCTGCGAACGCGTCCACGGCCTGGGCATGGCGGTGATCGTGATCGCGGCCACGCCCGCCGACGAGGTGCTGTTCGTCGAGCAATACCGCGTGCCGCTGGGCGCGCGCACCATCGAGATGCCGGCCGGGCTGGTCGGCGACGACCACGACGAGGACACGCTCGAAGCCGCGGCGCGGCGCGAGCTGGTCGAGGAAACCGGCTGGCAACCGGGCAGCGTCGAGGTGCTGCTGGTCGGCCCGACCTCGGCCGGGATGAGCAACGAACGCATCGCCTTCGTGCGCGCGCGCGACCTGCGCAAGGTCGGCGACGGCGGCGGCGTGGACAACGAGGACATCGTCGTGCACGCAGTGCCGCGCAAGCAGGCGCCGGCGTGGCTGATGCGCAAGCACGCGGAAGGCTTCGAACTCGACCTCAAGCTCTGGGCCGGGTTGTGGATGCTGGAGCACAATCCGGATGGAAGCCGCATCGACACTTGAACGCCGGTGCACCCGGCCCCGCAATGGAGACGATGGAATGGACAAGAACGCACTCCGCACCGCATTGCTCGCGCTCGAAGGCCACGAACTGCAGGCCGCGCGCGATGCGTACGCGGGCTACCTCGCGGCGTCCAGGCCCGACGACAGCGAAGCCAGCGGCGTGCAGGCGCACTCGCTGGCAGTCGAGGACGCGGAACTGGCCGAAGGACTCGAGGCGCCGTTGCAGTCGGCCGAAGCGGCGATGGCGCGGCTGCAGGCCATCGATTTCGGGCCGAAGGACGAGGTCGCCCCGGGCGCGTTGCTGAGCATCGGCGGCCAGCGCTTCGTGGTCGCGGTGGCGACGCGGCCGTTCGACGTCCATGGCGCCACCGTCATGGGCGTCTCGACCGACTCGCCGCTGTACCAGGCGGCACGGGGACTCGGCGCCGGCGATGCGTTCGAACTCGGCGGCAAGGCGCGGACCATCGATTCGGTCGAGTGAGCGCGCGCGCTCAGGCGCGCATGTCCTCGAGTTCGATCCCGCGCGTTTCCCGCACCATCGCCCACACGAAGGCGAACGACAACGCCGCGAACGCGGCGTACAGGCCGTAGGCGAACGGCAGGCCGATTTCCGCCAGGCGCGGGAAGGTCGCGGTGATCGCGAAGTTCGCCAGCCACTGCGCCGCCGCCGCGACCGCCAGCGCGATCGCGCGGATGCGGTTGGGGAACATCTCGCCGAGCAGCACCCACACCACCGGGCCCCAGCTCACGCCGAAGAACACCACGTACAGGTTCGCCGCGACCAGCGCGATCGGCCCGACGTTGCCGGGCAGCACCAGTTCCGCGCCGTTGCCGGTGGCCTGCGAGAAGCACCACGCCATCACCGCGAGCGTGACCGCCATGCCGGCCGAACCGACGAGCAGGAGCGGCTTGCGCCCGATCCGGTCCACCAGCGCGATCGCGACCAGGGTCACCAGCACGTTGACGATGGAGGTCGCGACCGTGATCTTGAACGAATCGGCTTCGCTGAAGCCGACCGAGTGCCACAACGTCGCCGAGTAGTAGAAGATCACGTTGATGCCGACGAACTGCTGGAACACCGACAGCAGGATGCCGACCCAGACGATGGGGAACAGCCCGCCGCCGGGCTTGCGCAAATCGGCGAAGCGCGGGCGGCGTTCGGCGTGCAGGCTGGCGTCGATTTCCGCGATCTTCTTCTGCAGCGCGTCGCCGTCGAGGCCGAGCACGCGCCGCAGCACGTCCGCCGCGCCGGCGTTGTCGCCCTTCGCGACCAGGTAGCGCGGCGATTCGGGCACGCCCAGCACCAGCAGGCCGTACAGCACCGCCGGCACCGCCGCGACCAGGAACATCCAGCGCCATGCGGCCAGCCCCGACCACAGCGCCTGCGCGGCGCCGCCGGCATGCCCGGCGAGGTAGGCATCGGAAGCGAGCGCGACGAAGATGCCGAGCACGATGGCGAGCTGCTGCAGCGAACCGAGGCGGCCGCGCACGTGCGCCGGCGAGATTTCCGCGATGTAGGCCGGCGCGATCACCGAGGCGACGCCGATGCCGATGCCGCCGACCAGGCGCCAGAACACCAGGCTCCAGACGTCATGGACGAGGCCGGCGCCGATGGCGCTGACGGTCAGCGCGACCGCGGCGACCTGCATGGTGCGCACCCGGCCCCAGCGGTCCGCGACCGGCCCGGCGTACCACGCGCCCAGCGCGGCGCCGAGCAGCGCGACCGAGACCGCGAAGCCGATGCGGGTCGCGTCCAACCCGAACTCGCCGCGGATGGCGTCGACCGCGCCGTTGATGACCGCCGAATCGAAGCCGAACAGGAATCCGCCGATGGCCGCGACCGCGGCGATGGCGACGGCGCGCGCCTGCGTGCGCGGCTGGTCGTTCTGCATTGCGAGCTCCCCGATCCGGCGAAGGCCGGCCTCCCGGCGCCGACCTTAGCGCGGACGGCGCCAGACCGGGCTTTGCATTCGTATGCAGCCGTCATTCGCCAGCTTTCAATGACCACCACGTCGCTTGTATTCGTCCAGCTCTTGCAGCTGTTCGGTCGCACGCTCAAGCGGATACCAGAAGACATCCCGATAAGGCTGGTCCCCACGCAAGTAAAGCAACATGGCCTTGTCGTAACGATAGAAGCACGGCCCGCTCTCGTCCGAATAAACCATCTCTCTACTTGTGAATCTATCTCCGACGTGCAACTTGCCCTTCCAACTGACAAGCACTTCCCAAATGACCGTAACTCTTGCGGTTAACAGTCCGCTGCTCTGACTTTTTTCTTGCTTCCGACAAGAAATTGCACGCGGAATGGCAATCACGATTTCAGAACTTTCTGCTAACTGCTGACCCGGTGGAAAAATTACTGGCGATGTTGCCGTCGCGCTGGACGCGAAAGACAGCAAGAGAAGCGCGAGCAATACGGTCTTGAACATGGGAGAGAGCTACCCCGCAAACCGATCCGTCGCGCGGACCAGCGCATCGATGTTCTGCGCCTCGAACGCGGAATGCCCCGCTTCCGGGCTGACGCACAGTTCCGCCTTCGGCCACGCCGCATGCAGGTCGAACGCGCTCTGCACCGGGCAGACCACGTCGTAGCGGCCGTGCACGATCACGCCGGGGATGTGCGCCATCTTCGGCACGTCGCGCAGCAACTGGTCGTCGGCGTCGAAGAACCCCTTGTTCACGAAGTAATGGTTCTCGATGCCCGCGAACGCCAGCGCGAAGCGCGGATCGCCGTGGCTGGTTTCGTAATCCCTCGGGATGCGCAGGTAACTCGTCCCGCCTTCCCAGATGCTCCACGCCTGCGCGGCGGCGAGCTGCGTCGCCTCGTCGCTGCTGGTGAGGCGACGGTGGTAGGCGTCGATCAGGTCGCCGCGTTCCTCCGGCGGGATCGGCGCGAGGTAATGCGCCCACGCATCCGGGAACAGCCGCGACGCGCCTTCCTGGTAGAACCACTCCAGCTCCCAGCGGCGCAGCATGAAGATGCCGCGCAACACCAGCTCGGCCACGCGCCGCGGATGCGTCTGCGCGTACGCCAGCGCCAGCGTCGAACCCCAGGAACCGCCGAACACCTGCCAGCGTTCGATGCCGAGCAGTTCGCGCAGCTTCTCGATGTCGGCGACGAGGTCCCAGGTGGTGTTGTCGACCAGGTCCGCGTGCGGCGTGCTGCGCCCGGCGCCGCGCTGGTCGAACAGCACGATGCGGTACTTCGCGGGATCGTGGAAGCGGCGCATGTTGTCGCTGCACCCCGCGCCCGGGCCGCCGTGCAGCATCACCACCGGCTTGCCGTCGGGGTTGCCGCACTGCTCCCAGTACAGCGAATGGCGGTCGTCGACCGCGAGCATGCCGGTCTGGTACGGCGCGATTTCGGGATAGAGCGTGCGCATGGATGCGTCCCTGCGATTCGAAGCAGGGATTCTAGCTTTTGCTCGTCATCCCGGCGAAAGCCGGGACCCAGCTTTTCGCTGGCTAACCAGAATCAGGAACTGGATCCCGGCTTGCGCCGGGACGACGAATTCATGGTTTTCGGCCCAACGTCACCCGATCGCGTCCTTCGAGATCGCGCTCGGTCGCAATGTTGGCGAATCCCGCTTCATGCAGCAGCGCGCGCACCGCCCCGCCCTGTTCCCAGCCGTGTTCGAGCAGCAGCCAGCCGCCGGCGCGCAAATGCGCGGGCGCGGCGCGGACGATGGCGCGGATCGCGTCGAGGCCATCGCTTCCCGAGGACAACGCGGACGGCGGTTCGAAACGCAAATCGCCCTCGTCGAGATGCGGATCGCCGAGCGCGATGTAGGGCGGATTGCTGGCGACCAGGTCGAAGCGCTCGCCATGCAGCGGCGCCAGCCAGTCGCCGTGGCGGAATTCGACGTTGCCGATGCGATGGCGCCGCGCGTTGCCGCGCGCGACTTCGAGCGCGGCTTCGCTGGCGTCGGTGGCGACCACGCGCGCGCGCGGGCGTTCCTTCGCGATGGCGAGCGCGATGGCGCCGCTGCCGGTGCCGAGGTCGGCGACGCGCGCCTCGGCATCGGCCGGAATGCGTTCCAGCGCGAGTTCGACCAGCAATTCGGTTTCCGGGCGCGGCACCAGCGTCGCCGGCGTGACCGCGAGGTCGAGGGTCCAGAACCCGCGCGAGCCGGTCAGGTAGGCCACGGGCTCGCCCGCCGCGCGGCGTTCGACCAGCGCCGTGAACCGCAGCGCGTCGGCGGCCGCGATGCCGTCATCGCCATGCGCCAGCAGCCAGGTGCGCGAACGCCCCAGCGCATGCGCGAGCAGCAGGTCGGCGTCGGCCGGGTCGATGCGCCGACAGGCCTGCGCCAGCAGGCCCGCGACGGTGTGGGGAAGCGGATTCATCCGGAAATGGTAGCGAGGCTTGGCATCGGGCTAACCGGCCACCCTCTAAACTATGATAGTCGCAGGCTATCAATCATATTCCAACAATCGATTTTCATTATCGATCGCGCCGGCCTAGGCTGGCATCCGTTCGATCCACACCCACCCACGAGAGGATTCCGAAATGTCCCTGATCAACACCCAGGTCCAGCCGTTCAAGGCCAACGCCTACAAGGACGGCAAGTTCATCGAAGTCACCGACAAGGACCTGCAGGGCAAGTGGTCCGTGGTGATCTTCATGCCGGCCGCCTTCACCTTCAATTGCCCGACCGAGATCGAGGACGCCGCCGAGCATTACGCCGAGTTCCAGAAGGCCGGCGCCGAGGTCTACATCGTCACCACCGACACCCATTTCTCGCACAAGGTCTGGCACGAGACCTCGCCGGCGGTGGGCAAGGCGAAGTTCGCGCTGGTTGGCGACCCGACCCACGCGCTGAGCAAGGCGTTCGACGTGCTGATCCCGGAAGAAGGCCTGGCCCTGCGCGGCACCTTCATCATCGACCCGAGCGGCACGATCAAGACGCTGGAGATCCACGACAACGCCATCGCCCGCGACGTCACCGAGACCGTGCGCAAGCTCAAGGCCGCGCAGTTCGTCGCCAGCCACCCGGGCGAGGTGTGCCCGGCGAAGTGGAAGGAAGGCGAGAAGACGATCAAGCCTTCGCTGGAACTGGTCGGCAAGATCTGATTGCACCTGCTGCGCTCGCGGCTTCTTCGCCGCGCGCTGCTCGGAAGCGTCATGGACTTCATGTCCACTCCGCTTCCTGCGCTGCGAGGCGGCTTCGAATCCGCTTCGCTCGCAACGGTGCAATGCCTCCTGCCCTCTCCCATCCCGGGAGAGGGTTGGGATGAGGGCGATCCCGCATCGTCCTGACCCCAACCTTCTTCGCTTCCCTCTGCGCCGCGTGCTGCCGAGTGGCAATGCTCGTACGCAACTGGAGTCCACCATGCTCGACACCGAACTCAAGTCCCAACTCGCCGCCTACCTCGAGAAGCTGCAGCAGCCGATCGAGCTGGTCGCCTCGCTGGACGATTCGGACGCTTCGCGCGAACTCGACGCGCTGCTCGCCGACATCGCCGCGCTGTCGCCGAAGATCTCGCGCGCCGGCGGCGACGACGCGCGCAAGCCCTCGTTCCTGATCCGCCGCGTCGGCACCGACGTCGCGGTCGGCTTCGCCGGCATCCCGCTCGGCCACGAATTCACCTCGCTGGTGCTGGCGCTGCTGCAGGTCGGCGGGCATCCGGTGAGGATCGACGACGCGCTGGCCGAACAGGTGCGCAACCTGCCCGGCGACTACGCGTTCGAAACCTACATGTCGCTGCATTGCCAGAGCTGCCCGGACACGGTGCAGGCGCTGAACGCGATGAGCGTGTTGAACCCGCGCATCCGCCACGTCGCCATCGACGGCGCGCTGTTCCAGGCCGAGGTCGAGGCGAAGGAGATCCTTTCCGTCCCGACGATCTACATGAACGGCGCCGAGTTCGACGCCGGCCGCCTGTCCATCGAACAGATCCTGGCCAGGCTCGACACCGGCGCCGCGGCGCGCGCGGCCGAGGCGCTGAAGGACGCGGCGCCGTTCGACGTGCTGATCGTCGGCGGCGGCCCGGCCGGCGCGGCGGCGGCGATCTACGCCGCGCGCAAGGGCATCCGCACCGGCATCGTCACCGAGCGCTTCGGCGGCCAGGTGCTGGACACCATGGCGATCGAGAACTTCCCCTCGGTCGAATACACCGAAGGCCCGAAGCTCGCGGCCTCGCTGGAGGCGCACGTGCGCCAGTACGGGGTCGAAGTCATCGCCGCGCAGAAGGCGAAGGCGCTGCATCCGGCCGCGCGCGAAGGCGAACACGCCGGCGTCGAGCTCGAAAGCGGCGCGACGCTCCGGGCGAAGACCGTGATCCTCAGCCCCGGCGCGCGTTGGCGCCAGACCGGCGTGCCCGGCGAAAGCGAACACCGCAACAAGGGCGTGACCTATTGCCCGCACTGCGACGGCCCGCTGTTCAAGGGCAAGAAGGTCGCGGTGATCGGCGGCGGCAATTCCGGCGTGGAAGCGGCCATCGACCTGGCCGGCATCGTCGAGCACGTCACCCTGCTCGAATTCGACGGCAAGCTGCGCGCCGACGACGTGCTGCAGCGCAAGCTGCGCAGCCTGCCGAACGCGACCGTGCACGTGAACGCGCAGACCACCGAGATGCGCGGCGACGGCAGCAAGCTGCAGTCGCTGCACTTCACCGACCGCAGCAGCGGCGAATCGCGCCAGGTCGAACTCGCTGGCGTGTTCGTGCAGATCGGCCTGCTGCCCAACACCGAATGGCTGAAGGGCGCGGTGGCGCTCTCGCCGCGCGGCGAAATCGAGATCGACGACCGCGGCCACACCAACGTCCCGGGCGTGTTCGCCGCCGGCGACGCGACCACCGAGCCGTTCAAGCAGATTGTCGTCGCGATGGGCGCGGGCTCGACCGCGGCGCTGTCCGCGTTCGACTTCCTGATCCGGCATTCGGCGCCGGCCGATGCCGAGGCGAAGGCGGCCTGAGCGATGAACCTGCGCGACCTGAAATACCTCGTCGCGCTCGCCGACCACCGCCATTTCGGCAAGGCCGCCGACGCCAGCTTCGTCAGCCAGCCGACGCTGTCGACGCAGATCAGGAAGCTCGAGGACGAACTGGGCGTGGCGCTGGTCGAACGCGCGCCGCGCAAGGTGATGCTGACGCCGGTCGGGCGCGAAGTGGTCGAACGCGCGCGGCGGATCGTGGCCGAAGTCGAGCAGCTGGGCGAAGTCGCGCGCCGCAACCGCGATCCCGAGGCCGGCAGCGTGCGCCTGGGCCTGTTCCCGACGCTCGGCCCCTACCTGCTGCCGCACGTGGTGCCGCGCATCCGCAAGCGCTTCCCGCAGCTGGAACTGCTGCTGGTGGAGGAAAAGAGCGACGTGCTGCTGCAGCGCCTGCGCGAAGGCACGCTCGATGCCGCGCTGCTCGCGCTGCCGCTGCACGACGACCAGCTGCACGCGGAATTCCTGTTCGAGGAACCGTTCCTGCTGGCGGTGCCCGAATCGCATCCGCTGGCTTCACACGGACCGCTCGCGCTCGACGACCTTTCCGCGCAGACCCTGTTGCTGCTCGAGGACGGGCACTGCCTGCGCGACCAGGCGCTGGACGTGTGCCGCAACGCCGGCGCCGGCGAGAACGGCGGCTTCCGCGCGACCAGCCTGGAAACGCTGCGGCAGATGGTCGCGGCCAACGTCGGCGTCACCCTGCTGCCCTCGCTGGCGGTGAAGCCGCCGGTGGCGCGGTCCGACGCGATCCGGTTGCTGCCGTTCCGCGACCCGCAGCCGAGCCGGCGCATCGCGATGGCGTGGCGGCGCAGTTCGGCGATGTCCGCCTTCCTCCTGCAGCTCGCCGATGAGTTCAAGCGCCTGCCGCGGGAACTGCTCGCGGTCGATGTGCCTGAGCACGCGCCGAAGAAAGCGCGTGCATCCAGAGGCAAGCGGACCTAGCCTGCGCGGATGAGCCTGCGCAACCTGCTGGTCGCCATGATCCTGCTGGCCATCGCCGGCTGGTGGTTCTCGCCGCATTCCCCGCGCGTGCCCGCGCCGCCGAAACACGCCGACGCCGCGGCCCATGCCGGATGCCCGTTGCCGCCGCTGGTCGCGCGCGGACAGGCGCCGTTGCAGAGCGAGGCGCCCGCATCGATGGCGCCGTTCCGGCTCGAGGGCGCGGACCTGCAACCGCTGGCCGGTTTCAGCGTGGATGCGCGCGTGCTCTCGCGCGAGGACTACAGCCTCGGCCGCGAAGCGGAGTATTCGCCCACCGACCTCGCCCTCGGCTGGGGTCGCATGGGGGATGAGGCCGTGCTCGATCGTCTCGATATCAGCCAGTCCTCGCGCTGGTACCACTACCGCTGGCGCGGCGACCCGCCGATTCCGCCCCAGGAGATCATCCAATCAAGCGCGAACATGCACATGATCCCGTCCGACCGCACGGTGGCCTCCACGCTGCACGAGGTGAAGCCGGGCCAGCGCGTGCGCATCGATGGCTGGCTGGTGCAGGTCGATGCCAACGACGGCTGGCATTGGCGCAGCTCGACCAGCCGCAACGACACCGGCAGCGGCGCCTGCGAGGTCGTCTACGTGTGCTCGATTTCGCGCGAATGACCGCGGCGGACGCGATCGCCGGGTTTGCGCGATGATGCCGGCCATGCAACGGTTCCCGCCGATCCTCGCGCTGGCCTGCGCCCTGCTCGCCCCGCCCGCGCTTGCCGCGCCGCGCGAGGTCGACATGGTCTTCGTCGGCGACGTGATGGTGGCCGAGATCCCGGGCCAGCTGATCGCCAGGGGCGTCGATCCGCTCGCGCCCTTCGGCAAGCTGCTGGACGCGCACGACCTGCGCATCGGCAACCTCGAATGCGTGGTCGCCACCGGCGGCACGGCCGAGGCCAAGCCCTTCACCTTCCGCGCGGATCCGGACGTGTTGCCGGTGCTGAAGCACCATTTCGACGCGATGTCGGTGGCGAACAACCATTCCGGCGATTTCGGCAAGGACGCCTTCGCCGAGGAACTGGGACTGATGCGCAAGGCCGGGCTGCCGTATTTCGGCGGCGGCATCGACGCGACCGAGGCGCACAAGCCGCTGATCCTCGAACGCAACGGGCTGCGCATCGCGCTGCTCGGCTACGTCGAGTTCAAGCCGCGTTCGTTCGAGGCCGGCGCGCACCTGCCGGGCGTCGCGTGGAGCGGCGAAGACGACCAGGTGATCGAGGACATCGCCGCCGCGCGCCGCGACTACCACGCCGACATCGTGATCCCGTACATGCACTGGGGCTGGGAAGAGGAGCCCAACCCCAGCCCGCGCCTGCGCGAATTCGCGCGGCGGATGATCGACGCCGGCGCCGACATGGTGGTCGGCGGCCACCCGCACGTGACCCAGGGCGCGGAAATGTACAAGGGCAAGCCGATCGTCTACAGCCTCGGCAACTTCCTGTTCAACAGCTTCGACACCGAGGCGACCACCACCGGCTGGGTGCTGTCGGCGCGGATCGGCCGCGACGGCGTGCGCACATGGCGAACCTACGTGGCCAGGCTCGACGCAGACGGCGTGCCGCATCCCGCGTTCGACAAATCCAGCCCCTGCGGCCGCGCCGGCGACGCCGAGGTCCGCTCCTGCAAGGGCGCGCCATGAAGCGCGTCGCCGCGTTCGCCGTGCTGGCGCTGGCCTGCGCCGAGACGATGGCCTCGGGCGTGCGCTGCCACGTGATCTACGGCGGCGAGAACTTCACCGTCGACGCGACCCCGACCAGCGATCCCTACCGCGTGGAAAGCGTGAAGATCGGGCGCTATTTCGAGTTCAAGCTGGTCTACGCGAAATTGCCGGTGACCGGGGAGTCGATCAAGGCCTACGTCTACGGCGTTTCCACCGGCACGCCGGTGCCGATCCACCAGGCCACGTGGCGCCCGCCGTTCGACCCGCGCGCCGACGGATGGGGCTTCACCGGCTTCCACTCGCTGTACGAACCGAGCAAGAGCAGCGAGTTCCAGTACTGGTGCCGGTATTTCGCCGGCGAGCTTCCCGCGACTCAGGCGCCAATGCCGACCGGGCAACTCACGCCGGTGCCGCCCAAACCGCAGTAACCCATCGGGTTCTTGGCCAAGTATTGCTGGTGCTCGTCCTCGGCGTAGAAGAACGCCGGCGCGGGAAACACGATCTCGGTGGTGACGTCGCCGTAGCCGGCCGCGCGCAGGCGTTGCTGGAACGCGTCGCGGCTGGCGATGGCGGCATCGTATTGCGCCTGCGTGCTGCAGTAGATCGTGGAGCGGTACTGGGTGCCGGCGTCGTTACCCTGGCGCATGCCCTGGGTGGGATCGTGGCTTTCCCAGAACGTCTTCAGCAGCGCGTCGAACGACACCCGCGCCGGGTCGTAGGCGACCAGCACCACTTCGGCGTGGCCGGTTTCGCCCGAACACACTTCGCGATAGGTCGGGTTCGGCGTGTAGCCGCCGGCATAGCCGACCGCGGTGGTCTCGACGCCCGGGATCGACCAGAACTTGCGTTCCGCGCCCCAGAAGCAGCCCATGCCGAACTGCACGGTCTGCAGGCCGCTGAACTCGCCGGCGATCGGGCGGCCGTGCACGTGGTGCGCGTTGCGCACCGGCATCGGCGTGTCCCGGCCGGGCAGCGCGCGCGCCGGGTCGACCATGCGTTGCTTGTGGGCGCCGATGCCGAGCATGTCGTTCTCCTTCGAAATCCGCTTGTCATCCCCGCGCAGGCGGGGATCGCTCCCGGATATGCGGACGCTGCCGCGCCGATCAAGCCGCAAGCCGTTCATGGTTCGACAGGCTCACCACGAACGGCTTCCATTCCCCGCGCCGATCAAGCGATCGGCTCGGGAATCGGCCTCCGCTTCATCCCGGCGACGAAGATACCGGCCAGCGCCAGGCCCAGCCCCAACCATTCCCGCGCCTGGGCCTGGTGGTGCAGCACCAGCACGTCCAGCAGGAACGCGACCAGCGGCTGCAGCAGCAGCAACAGGCCGATCAGCGTGACCGGCAGTTTCGCCATCGCCCGCGAGATCAGGCTCCAGGCGAGGCAATGGCCGATTCCGGCCAGCGCCAGCAGGATCAGCAGCGTGCGCAGGCCAGGGATCGCGAACGAGGCGCCTTCGGCGCGGACCATCGCGCCCAGCAACAGCGCGGTGCCGAACGCGGCGATGCACAGCACCTGTTCGGTGGACGCCGCGCCGGGCGCGTCGCAATCGGCTTCGGACTGCGTGCGCTTCAGGCCGAGGTTGTAGGCCGCGTAGCAGAAGCCGGTGCCCAGCCCCAGCCACACGCCCCAGCGGTATTGCGCCGGCAGCGAAGCCCAGTCGCCGCCGAGCAGCAGCCACAGTCCGAACGCGGCCAGCGCCAGCCCGGCGACGAAGGCCGCGCCGATGCGTTCGCCGAACAGCAGCGCGCCGGCCAGCGCCATGAAGAACACCTGCGCGTTGCCCAGCAACGTCGCCAGCCCGGGCCCGACGATCAGGATGCTGCGGTGCCACAGCCACAGGTCGGCGGCGAACGCGCAGGCCGGCAGCGCCAGCCACGCCCAGGCGCGCGCGGGCATCGGCTTCCAGCCGCGATGCAGCGTCACCATCGCCGCGAACATCGCGCCGGCCAGCGCCATCCGCCAGAACGCGGACACCGTCGGCGGCAAGCCGCTCAGGCGCACCATCAGGCCGTTGCTGCCGATCAGGCAGGCGCCGAGCAGCAGGCGCACGAGCGCGGTCCGGCGCTGCGCATCGGCGCCGTCGGGGAGTTCGTCGACCGGCGTCGCCATGCCCATGCGAAAAGCATAACCGCGGCCGCGGGCGCGCAGACGCTAAACTGCGCCTCCCCACCCGAACGCCACGCGCATGTCCGAACCGACCGCCCCCGCCACGCCGGAAAAGAACGACTTCATCCGGCAGATCGTTCGCGAGGACCTGGCCAGCGGCAAGCACGCGGCGATCCGCACGCGCTTCCCGCCCGAGCCCAACGGCTACCTGCACATCGGCCACGCCAAGGCGATCTGCCTGGACTTCGGCATCGCCTCGGAGTTCGGCGGCGACTGCAACCTGCGCCTGGACGACACCAATCCGGCGAAGGAAGACCCGGAGTACGTGCGCGCGATCCAGGACGACGTGCGCTGGCTGGGCTACGACTGGCATTCGCTGCGCCACGCCTCCGACTACTTCGAGGTGCTGTACCTGGCCGCCGAGAAACTCATCGCGCAGGGCGACGCCTACGTCGACGACCTCGGCGCCGAGGACGTGCGCGCCTACCGCGGCACCCTGACCGAACCCGGCCGCGATTCGCCGTACCGCGACCGTTCGGTCGAGGAGAACCTGAACCTGTTCCGGCGCATGCGCGCGGGCGAGTTCCCGGACGGCGCGCGCACCCTGCGCGCGAAGATCGACATGGCCAGCGGCAACATGAACCTGCGCGACCCGGCGCTGTACCGGATCAAGCACGTCGAACACCAGAACACCGGCAACGCCTGGCCGATCTACCCGATGTACGACTTCGCGCATTCGCTCAGCGACGCGGTGGAAGGCATCACCCATTCGCTGTGCACGCTGGAGTTCGAGGACCACCGCCCGCTGTACGATTGGTGCGTGGACAAGGTCGATCTCGCGCATTCGCCGCAACTGCTGCGGCCGCTGACCGACAAGGGTTATCCGTTCGAAGCCGCCAAGCCGCGCCAGATCGAATTCTCGCGGCTCAACTTCAACTGGCTGGTGATGAGCAAGCGCAAGCTGCTGCAGCTGGTCGAATCCGGCCGCGTCGACGGCTGGGACGACCCGCGCATGCCGACCCTGCAGGGCATCCGCCGCCGCGGCTATACACCGAGTGCGCTGCGCCTGATGGTGGACCGGGTCGGCATCAGCAAGCAGAACTCGCTGCTCGACATTTCCATCCTCGAAGGCGCGCTGCGCGACGACCTCGATGCGCATGCGCCGCGTCGGATGGCGGTGATCGATCCGCTGAAGGTGGTGCTGACCAATCTCGATGCCGGCCATGAAGAGTCGCTGGCTTTCGCCAACCATCCGAAGGACGCATCGCAGGGCGAGCGCCGGATTCCGTTCTCGCGCGAGTTGTGGATCGAGCGCGAGGATTTCGAGGAAATCCCGCCGCCGGGCTTCAAGCGCCTGACCGTGGGCGGCGACGTACGCCTGCGCGGCGCCGGCATCATCCGCTGCGACGAAGCGGTGAAGGACGCGGGCGGCAAGGTGGTCGAACTGCGCTGCACGCTGGACCCGGATTCGCGCCCCGGCATGGAAGGCGCGAACCGCAAGGTCAAGGGCACCATCCACTGGGTCAGCGCGACGCGCGGCGTGCCGGCGGAAATCCGCCTGTACGACCGCCTGTTCACCGTGCCGGATCCGGACAGCGAGGCCGACGGCAAGACCTATGTCGATTACCTCAACCCGGATTCGCGCAAGGTCGCCGCCGGCTACGTGGAACCGGCCGCCGCCGAGGCTGCGCCGGAGCAGAGCTTCCAGTTCGAGCGCAGCGGCTATTTCGTCGCCGACCGCTACGACCACGCGCCGGGCAAGCCGGTGTTCAACCGCAGCGTGACGCTGCGCGACACCTGGAGCGCGAAGGGCTGATGCTGTACGCGCAGGTCCACCTCACGCTGCCCGCATGGGTGCACGAGGCGGTGGACGCGATGCGCGTTTACCCGACCGACGCGGACAAGGTCGCGCTCGCGATCGAACTGTCGAAGCGCAACATCGAGGCGGACACCGGCGGCCCGTTCGGCGCCGCGGTGTTCGGCCCGGACGACCGCATCCTCGCCGTCGGCGTGAACCGCGTGGTGCCGATGGCGTGCAGCGTCGCGCACGCCGAAATGATGGCCTGCATGCTGGCGCAGGGCCGCACCCAGCGCCTGCGCCTGAACCGCGACGCCGACGGCAACGCCATCGGTCCGATCACGCTCGCCACATCCTCGCAACCCTGCTGCCAGTGCTACGGCGCCACGGTCTGGGCCGGCATCGACCGCCTGCTGGTCGGCGCACGCAGCGAGGACGTGGAAGCGCTGACCGAATTCGACGAAGGCCCGCTGCCGGCCGACTGGGTGGGCGAACTCGGCGCGCGCGGCATCGAGGTGGTTCGCGACATCGAACGCGATGCGGCACGCGAGGTGTTGCGCGCGTATGGCCAGGGCGGTGGCGCGCGTTACTGAACGCGGGCTTTCGATTTGTCGCCGCGCGTTCAGTCGCGGTTGCGCCGTTTTAACCAGACCTTGATCGAAGCGGTCGTAGCGTGCGGTCTCCCCATTCCACGGAGGCACGCATGAACAAGCTTTCCCGAAACGCGCTTCGCCTGTTGCCGATCGCCCTGGCCGCGGCCATGGCCTGCAACGCCGCGTTCGCGCAGAGCACGGATGCGCAGCTCGAAACCCGGACCGGTGCGCAAGCGAAGGCCGCCACCGACGATGCCACGCAGGCGAAGCAGGCCGCGCAGGATGCCTCGGCGGCCGCGAACGCGGCGGTCGGCGCAAGCATGGCCCCCGCACCGACGCCGGAAGCGGCGGCAACGGCAGCGACGCAGGCATCCGCCGCGCAAGCCGCCGCCGCGCAGGCGCAATCCGCGGCCACCGATGCGCAAGCCGGCGCGGAACAGGCGCAGGCGGCCAATGCGATCGCCAACTATGGCGTGAACAAAGACGGTGCTGGCGCGCAGGCCAACGTGGGCGCCGCATCCGCCGCATCGGCGGCGGCCGATGCCGGAAACGCCGCTGCCGCCGCGCAAAACGCCGCAGCCGCGGCCCAGGACGCCGTATCCGCGCCGCCGCCCCAGCCCGTGGTCGCCGCGACCAACACCCGCACCGTGGTGATCCGTTCGGTGCCAAGCGGCCAGAGCGTGACGTTGACGGTTCCCGCCAGCGGCAACTGATTCCCGCGATCCGAGCCGACGAAACGCCCCGCGCACGCGGGGCGTTTCGCATGCGATTCAGAGCCCGGACGCGTGCCGCCAGAGCGCGGAGGCCACCGGCGGCAAGCGCCCGGCGATGCCGAGCGCGTGGCCGCGCAGCAATGTCGGCCACAGCGCATCGCTGCTGTAGGCGCGATTGATTGCATCGAACGCGTGCGCGGCGAGCGCGTTGTCGCTGTGCCGCTGCCGCGCCCAGCGCTGCAGCCGGTGCGGCGCGTCCCACGCGAGTTTGCGCGATTGCGCGTTCGCGATCGATGCGCGCAACGCGGCCAC
>JBGAHT010000055.1:0-17781 GCA_044226035.1 Thermomonas sp.
CGCCTTCATCCAGGCGTCGAACTCGTCCGCGGTCATGCGCTTGCCGTTCTGGGTCATGTTGAAGCGCCACGGCGTGTTGTCCCACTGCGTCTGCGGCTTGTAGGCCGCCGGGTCGTTGGGATTCACGCCACCGGACGCCCCCGGCCGCATCGCGTTGGCGATGTTGCCGCAGCTAGCCAGGCGCAACCGCAACAAGACCTGGTCGACCGACTGGCTCGCGTCGTAGGCCTGCGACAGGACCGCGCCGGTCGCGCCCAGGTCCGCATAGGCGGGCACGAGTTCGCTCGCCACCGGCGCCAGGGAAAGCGTGTTGCCCGGCGAAACCGGCGCCGCAGTGGTGCAGCCGCCGGAAATCGCCTCCGCATGCGCGAAGCCGGGAAGCAGGATCAGCAGTGCGGCGAATGGCGCGATACGCATGTCTGTCGTCCGTGATGAAGTTCGGCCCGAGTGTAGGCGCGCATGCGCAGGCGGACAAGCAAGGCCCGGTCCGCGTGCCCCACAAACACGAAGCCCGGCACTGGGCCGGGCTTCGCTTGTTGCTGGAACTGGCGTCCGATCAGTTCTGGACGTTCAGCTCGGTGCGGCGGTTGGTCTCGTTCTTGCAGTCCGGCAAGGTCTGCGGGGTCTGCACGAGCGGACGGCTCTCGCCGTAGCCGTTCGGGCCGACCAGGCGACCGGCATCGATGCCATTGCTGGTCAGGTAGTCGTACACGGCGCGGGCGCGACGCTCGGACAGCGACTGGTTGTAGGCATCGGTGCCGCACAGGTCGGTGTGGCCGGCCACTTCGACGCGCAGGTCGGGATAGCGCTTCAGGATGTCCACGGCCTCGTTGAGGATCGCGATCGCGTCCGGACGCAGCGTCGACTTGTCGAAGTCGAAGTTCACGCCCTTCAGGTCGATCGACACCTGCACCGGGCAGCCGTCCGGACCGATGGTCTGGCCAGCCTGCGAACCGGGGCACTTGTCGTCGCAATCGTTCACGCCGTCGCCATCGCTGTCCATGTCGGAGCAGCTCGGGGCGGCCGGGGTCGGGGCGGTCGGCTCCGGACCCAGCGGGATCACGACGCCGACCGAAGCCAGCACGTCGCTGAAGTTGCTCGAACCGAGGTCGCCGCCAGCCGCATCGACGGCATCGCTATCCATGTCGAAGCGCACGGCGAGTTCGGTGCGCACGCCGACGCGGCCGAGATCGCCCTGCATGCCGAGGCCGAACTTGCCGGCCAGGTTGCCGCCCTTCCGATCACCCGGGGAGTTAAGCGGATCCGCGAAATTCTGGTATTCCTCCTCATGGCGCTGGTAACCCAGCCCCATCAGGATGTAGGGATTCCACGTACGGCCTTCGGCGATGAAGTGGCGACGCAGATCAAGGGAGACGCCATACTGGCTCCACCACAGATCCTCGTTCTGGTTCTGCCTCGGGTTCTGCCAATTCAGCTGCCCGTCCAGCGACCAGTTCTGGTTGATGAACTTGCCGAGACCGATCGCGGCGAACATCGCGTTTTCGGTGTCGCGGCTGTTGTCTTGGTAGTTGTAACCAACGTCACCGGTGAGGTACCAACGGTCGTCGAAGGTCTGCGCAGAAGCAGCCTGAGCCACGCCCAGTCCGCACAGCAGCGCAGCGCAGAGCAGTTTCTTGTTCATCTTCAGCTCCTTGATCAAAGTAGGTATCGCATTAACCAGCGTGGACTCGAATTCGGACGGCCCTACGCGCGCCATCCCGTCCAGAGTATGGCCGGCCCCGTGAAAGCCGTGTTAACGCTAGCATAACAGTTCCGGGTTGCCAACATTTGCTTGGATCGCGGGCACGGGATGTCGTTTCGCGGACCCGGCGCTTGTCAGCCCCCTTCTCCTCCATACATCGTAAATGCATGGCCGCCGCAGCCCACGCTCCCCTGTTCCTGTCGCATGGATCGCCGATGCTCGCGATCGAGGATTCGCCCGCCGGCCGGTTCCTCGATGGCCTCGGCGGCGCGATCCCGCGACCGCGCGCCATCGTCGTGGCCTCGGCTCACTTCCTCGCCGATCGCCCCATGCTGGGCGGTCATCCCCAGCCGCACACCGTCCACGATTTCGGCGGATTCCCGGAGCCGCTGTATGCCCTGCGTTACCCGGCGCCCGGGGATCCGGCCCTGGCCAGGGACATCGCCGGGCGGATCGCGGACGCGGGCCTGCCGGTCAAGGTCCGCGAAGGCCATGGCCTCGACCATGGCGTGTGGGTCCCGCTCCGACGCATGTACCCGCAGGCCGAAATCCCGGTGGTGCCCTTGTCGGTCCGGCCCGACGCGGATGCCGCCAGCCATTACCGGCTCGGGCAGGCGCTGGCCGGGCTGGCCGACGAGGGCGTGCTGGTGATCGGTTCCGGCGGCTTCGTCCACAACCTCGGCGCGCTCGCCTGGGGCCAGCCCGATGCGCCGATGCCGGGATGGGCACGCGAGTTCCGCGACTGGATGCGCGAGCGGGTCATGGCCGGGAACGTGGAAGCCCTGCTCGACTGGGAACGCCAGGCGCCGCATGCCCGGCATGCGCACCCGACCACCGAACACCTGCTGCCGTTGTTCGTGGCCATGGGCGCGGCCGGCGGGCGCGCGGGCGTCCGCCACCTGCACGATTCGCACGAATACGGTTCGCTCGCGCTGGACGCCTTCGCCTTCGGCTGACGCAGCCGCCATACGCGCCGGTATGCTTGCGCGATGAACGACACGCCGGCCGCATCGCCCTACCCGCACCTGCTCGCGCCGCTCGACCTCGGTTTCACCACCCTGCGCAACCGGGTGCTGATGGGCTCGATGCACACCGGGCTGGAAGACCATCGCCGCGATTTCCCCAGGCTTGCGGCGTATTTCGCCGAGCGCGCGGCCGGTGGCGTCGGGTTGATGGTCACCGGCGGTTTCGCGCCCAACCTCGTCGGCTGGCTGAAACCCTTCGCCGGCAAATTGAGCTGGCCGTGGGAAGCGCGCAAGCACCGGCAGGTGACGAACGCGGTGCACGGGCACGGCGCGAAGATCTGCCTGCAACTGCTGCACGCGGGACGTTATGCCTACCACCCGTTGTCGGTGGCGCCCTCGAGGCTGAAGGCGCCGATCAACCCGTTCACGCCGCGCGCGCTTTCCGCCGGCGGCGTGCAACGCCAGATCTCGGCGTTCGCCAATGCCGCGCGCCTCGCCCGCGAGGGCGGTTACGACGGCGTCGAGATCATGGGTTCGGAAGGTTACCTGCTGAACGAGTTCACCGCGCCACGCAGCAACAAGCGCACCGATGCATGGGGCGGGAATGCTGAAAACCGCTTCCTCTTCGCAGTGGAAATCGTGCGCCGGGTGCGCGAGGCCTGCGGCCCGGACTTCATTCTGGTCTATCGCCTGTCGATGCTGGACCTGGTCGAAGGTGGCAACGACTGGAACGCGATCGTGGCGCAGGCGAAAGCGGTGGAAGCCGCCGGCGCGACCCTCATCAACACCGGCATCGGCTGGCACGAAGCGCGCATCCCGACCATCGCGACCTCGGTGCCGCGCGCGGCCTTCGTCGGCGTCACCGCCAAGCTGCGCCCGCACGTGGCGTTGCCGCTGGTCGCGACCAACCGCATCAACATGCCGGAAGTGGCCGAGGCCGTGCTCGCGCGCGGCGATGCCGACATGGTTTCGATGGCGCGGCCGCTGCTCGCCGATCCGCAATGGGTGAGCAAGGCGCGCGACGGGCGTGCGCACGCGATCAACACCTGCATCGCCTGCAACCAGGCCTGCCTCGACCACGTGTTCGAGAACAAGCGCGCGAGCTGCCTGGTGAATCCGCGCGCCTGCCACGAAACCGAACTCGTGATCGCGAAAACCGCGACGCCGCGACGCATCGCCGTGGTCGGCGCGGGGCCGGCGGGACTCGCCTGCGCGACCACCGCGGCCGAACGCGGGCACCGGGTCACGCTGTTCGACGCCGCCGGCGAAATCGGCGGGCAGTTCAACCTCGCCAAGCGGATTCCCGGCAAGGAGGAATTCCACGAATCGCTGCGCTACTTCCGCGAGCGCATCGGCGACACCGGCGTGGAACTGCAACTGGGAACGCGCGTCGACGCCGAACGCCTGCGCGGATTCGATGCCGCGGTGGTGGCGACCGGCGTCGTCCCGCGCCGCGTGGATTTCCCCGGTTCGGACCACGCGAAGGTCGTCGGCTACCTCGACGTGCTCGAGGGCCGCGTCGTGCCCGGCGCGAAGGTCGCCATCGTCGGCGCCGGCGGCATCGGCTTCGACGTCGCCGAATTCCTCGTGCAGGAAGGCCCGTCGCCCAGCCTCGATCCGGCGCGCTGGATGGCCGAATGGGGCATCGATCCGGCCTTCGCCTCCGCCGGCGGCCTGGCCACGCCGCAACCCGAGCGCCCGGCGCGGCAGGCCTGGCTGTTGCAGCGCAGCCCGGGCAAGCCCGGCGCGAAGCTGGGCAAGACCACCGGCTGGATCCATCGCGCGGCGCTCAAGGCCAAGGGCGTGAAGATGCTGGGCGGGGTCGAATACCTCGGCGTCGACGACGCGGGCTTCCGCATCCGGGTCGATGGCGAGGAGCAGCTGCTGCCGGTCGACCATGTCGTGGTCTGCGCCGGGCAGGAACCGCGGCGGGAGCTGTTCGACCAGCTGCGCGAGGCCGTACCCGACCTCGAAACCCACCTGATCGGCGGCGCGGAGCTGGCCGCCGAGCTCGATGCCAAGCGCGCCATCGACCAGGGCACACGCCTGGCGGCACGCCTGTAAGCCATTGTTGCAGCGCAATAAAATCCCGGTTTCGAAGTAAAAACTCCAAAAGAATCAGATATTTCCGAACTCGCGTTCAGCCTCCGTTCGGTTTTCCGACGCTACCTTGCGCGCACTTTGCAGCGGCCCCGGAGCCGCGCACCCACGGCCCGTTCGCGATGGACGCCGGGCCGAACCGGGCAAAGGCGCCATAGAGACGCCGCCCTCCCCAGTACGCCATGACGCAGTGCCCGCCCCGCTCCCCGGGACAGGCGCCGTGCCGCAACGGAGCAAGGAGTCCGACGATGAAACTGGCCTGGATCCTCTGGTTGGCCTCGATCCTCCCGCCGCAGGCGGCGGATTCGCTGTGCCTCAGCACCACCCTCTACCTCGAGGCCCGCGACCAGCCGGTGCGCGGCCAGCAGGCCGTCGCCGAGGTCGCCCTGCGCCGCCAGGACAGCGGCCGCTGGGGCGATTCCATGTGCGACGTGGTCACCGCGCGCAAGCAGTTCGCCCCCACCCTGGTCCCGCCGGGAACGCGCCTGAGCAACAACGAGGCGTGGTCGCAGGCGGTCACCATCGCGCTCGAGGCCGAGCGCAACTGGGAACTGCCCAAGGGCAAGCGCAAGGAAATCGTGCCCGGCGCCAGCCATTTCGCCGCGCTCGACATCGCCAACCCGAGCTGGCGCAACGCCTACCAGGTGGCGACGATCGGCGGGCATACCTTCTTCAAGGTCGATCGCCTCTGATCCTTCGGCGGGAACGCATCGTTCCACCGCCAAGTGCCCCGTTTGGCCGCGGGGCTGCCATGCTGTCGGCCCTACTTCCCGTCGAGGCCCACGCATGAAGCTCTATACCTCCCCCGGCGCCTGCTCGCTCGCCGACCACATCGCGTTGCAATGGACCGGCGCGCCGTACGAAGCGCAGGTCGTGTCCCGCGACGACCGCCAGCAACCCTGGTATCGCGCGCTCAATCCCTCCGGCGCCGTGCCGGTGCTCACCGACGGCGATTGGGCGCTGACCCAGAATTCGGCGATCCTCAACTACATCGCCGACAAGTTCCCGGCGGCGAAGCTCGGCGGCGACGGCTCGCCGGAAAGCCGCGCCGAGGTCAACCGCTGGCTCGGCTTCCTCAACGCCGACGTGCACCCGGCGTTCCACCCGCTGTTCGGCAGCGAGGCCTATCTCGGCAAGGACGCGGAGGACAAGGCCAAGGACCAGGCCAAGCGCGCGCTGCGCGGCTATTTCGAACGCGCCGACAAGCAGCTCTCCGGACGTGACTGGCTCGCCGGCGGCCGTTCCATCGCCGATCCCTACCTGTTCGTCGTCACCCAGTGGGCGAAGAAGCTGGGCGTGGATCTCTCCGGCCTCGACAACCTCGCCGCGTTCGACAAGCGCATGGCCGCCGACCCCGGCGTGCAGGCCGCGATGAAGGACGAAGGCCTGATCTGAGTCCTGCTTCGAACGCCAACGAAAAGGCCGCGCATCGCGCGGCCTTTTTTTCGTCGCTCCGGCGCCGCCGTCAATCCTGCGTCCAGTGCCGCTGCATCTGCAGGAACGCGAACGACGCCGACCACGCCACCAGCACCAGCCCGGTCAGCGCCTCGACGCCGGCGAGGATGCGGATCGCGCCCAGCGGCACCCAGGCGTCGAAGCCCAGCGAGGTGAACGCCAGCGCGGACAGGAACAAGGCGCCGTGCCAGTGCACGTTCGCCACGCCGGAAATCGAGCCGGCGTCGGGGACGTGCAGCAGCGCCCACCACGCGACGCCGAAGATCCAGATCTGGACCATGTGCAGCGCGAGCACGCCGAGGATGGCGAACAGCATCTGCCTGCGGCCCGCGCGGTTGGAACCGGCGCGGAACCGGCGCTCCATGCGGAACAGGCCTTCGTAGTGCAGCAACACGCACAGGATCGCCGCGACCAGCGTGCCGGCGATGGCCAAGACGTAGCCCGGCAGGTTGCCCATCGCCTCAGCGCTTGCCGATCGGGACGTACTCGCGGTCCTCGGGGCCGACGTAGTTCGCGCTCGGGCGGATGATCTTGCCGTCCTCGCGCTGCTCGATCACGTGCGCGCTCCAGCCGGTGGTGCGCGAGATCACGAACAGCGGGGTGAACATCGGCGTGGGGATGCCCATCATGTGGTAGGCCGAGGCGCTGTACCAGTCGAGGTTGGGGAACATCTTCTTCGTGTCCATCATCAGGTTCTCGATGCGCTCGGACACGTCGAACAGCACCTGGTTGCCGCCGTCCTTGCACAGCGCGCGGCTGATTTCCTTGATGATCGGGTTGCGCGGGTCGCCGATGGTGTACACCGGGTGGCCGAAGCCGATGATGATTTCCTTCTTCTCCATGCGCGCGCGGATGTCGGCTTCGGCCGCGTCGGCGCTGTCGTAGCGGCTGATGATGTCCATCGCCACTTCGTTCGCGCCGCCGTGCTTGGGCCCGCGCAGCGCGCCGATCGCGCCGGTGATGCAGCTGTACATGTCCGAACCGGTGCCGGCGATCACGCGCGCGGTGAAGGTCGAGGCGTTGAATTCGTGCTCGGCGTACAGGACCAGCGACTTGTCCAGCGAATCGGCATGCAGCTTCGACGGCTCCACGCCATGCAGCAGGTGCAGGAAGTGCGCCGCGACCGAGTCGTCGTCGGTCTCGACGTCGATGCGGCGGCCGCTGCGGGTGAAATGCCACCAGTACAGCAGCATCGAGCCGAAGCTCGCGACCAGGCGGTCGGCGATGTCGCGCGCCTCGTTCCCGGGGTGCGTGTCGCGCTCGGGCAGCACCGTGCCCAGCACCGAGCAGCCGGTGCGCATCACGTCCATCGGGTGCGCGTTCGCCGGCACCAGTTCCAGCGCCTCGGACACGATCGCCGGCAAGCCGCGCAGGCGCTTGAGCTTGGTCTTGTAGGCGGCGAGCTGCGACGCGGTCGGCAGCGCGCCGTGCACCAGCAGGTGCGCCACTTCCTCGAAGGTCGACTTCGTCGCCAGGTCGTGGATGTCGTAGCCGCGGTAGTGCAGGTCGTTGCCGCTGCGGCCGACGGTGCACAGCGCGGTGTTGCCCGCGGCGGTGCCGCTCAGCGCGACGGATTTCTTCGGCTTGAAGCCGGGGACGGCGGTCTGTTCGCTCATGTTCGTCTCACTTCTTCGCAAAGAGTTCGTCGAGCTTGTCCTCGTAGGCGTGGTAGCCCAGGAAGTCGTACAGCTCGGCGCGGGTCTGCAGGGTGTCGATGGTGTTCTTCTGCGTGCCTTCGCGGCGCACGGTTTCGTAGAAACCCAGCGCCGCCTTGTTCATCGCGCGGTACGCGCCGCAGCAGTACAGCGCGATGTCCACGCCGGCGTCGCGCAATTCGCCGGTGGTGAAGAACGGCGTGGAACCGAATTCCGTCAGGTTGGCGAGGATCGGCACCTTCACCGCCGCCTTGAACCTGCGGTAATCGTCCAGGGTCTTCATCGCCTCGGGGAAGATCATGTCCGCGCCGGCCTCGACGTAGGCCACCGCGCGCTCGATCGCGCTGTCGATGCCCTCCACCGCGGCGGCGTCGGTGCGCGCCATGACCACGAAATCGCGGTCCGTGCGCGCGTCGACCGCGGCCTTCACCCGGTCGACCATCTCGTCCTTCGTCACCACTTCCTTGCCCGGGCGATGGCCGCAGCGCTTCTGCCCGACCTGGTCTTCCATGTGCACGGCCGCGACGCCAATGCGCTCGAAGTTGCGGATGGTGCGGCCGATGTTGAACGCCCCACCCCAGCCGGTGTCGATGTCGACCAGCAACGGCATGTGCGTGGCGTCGACGATGCGGCGCGCGTCGGTCAGCACGTCTTCCATGGTCGAGATGCCGAGATCCGGCATGCCCAGCGAATTGGCGGCGACGCCGCCGCCGGACAGGTACAGCGCGCGATAACCGGTGCGCTTGGCCATCAACCCGGCATAGGCGGTGATCGCGCCCATCACCTGCAGCGGCGATTCTTCCTTCAATGCGGCGCGGAAGCGCGCGCCCGCGGAGTTCGATTCAGTCATTCGCGTTTTCCATAGCACGAGGCGACCTTGCGGTCGCCTCGAAGCGGGTCAGAGCAGGTGCGCCACGCCGGCGCGCTCTTCCTCGAGCTCAGCCAACGTCTTGTCCATGCGCTCGCGGCTGAAATCGTCGATCGGCAGGCCTTCGACGCGGGTGTACTCGCCGTTGGCGCAAGTCACCGGCACGCCGTAGATGACGCCCTCGGGGATGCCGTAGCTGCCGTCGGACGGCACGCCCATGGTCGCCCACTTGCCGTTGGTGCCCAGCGCCCAGTCGCGCATGTGGTCGATGGCGGCGTTCGCGGCCGATGCGGCCGAGGACAGGCCGCGCGCCTCGATGATCGCCGCGCCGCGCTTGCCCACGGTCGGGATGAACACGTTCGCGTTCCAGTCGGCGTCGTCGATCCTGTCCTTCAGCGACTGGCCGTCGACGGTGGCGAAGCGGTAATCCGGGTACATCGTCGGCGAATGGTTGCCCCACACCACCAGCTTCTCGATGCCGGCGACGGCGACGCCGGCCTTGATCGCCAGCTGCGACAGCGCGCGGTTGTGGTCCAGGCGCAGCATCGCGGTGAAGTTCTTCGCCGGCAGCGAGGGCGCGGACTTCATCGCGATGTAGGCGTTGGTGTTGGCCGGGTTGCCGACCACCAGCACCTTGACGTTGCGCGAAGCGACCGCGTCCAGCGCCTTGCCCTGCTCGGTGAAGATCTTCGCGTTCTCCAGCAGCAGGTCCTTGCGCTCCATGCCCGGGCCGCGCGGGCGCGCGCCGACGAGCAGCGCGTAGTCGGCGTCCTTGAACGCGACCTTCGGATCGTCGGTGCCGACCATGCCGGCGAGCAGCGGGAACGCGCAGTCCTCGAGTTCCATCATCACGCCCTTGAGCGCGGCCTGCGCCTTGTCCAGCGGCAGCTCCAGCATCTGCAGGATCACCGGCTGGTCCTTGCCCAGCATTTCGCCGGAGGCGATGCGGAACAGCAGGGCGTAACCGATCTGGCCGGCGGCGCCGGTGACTGCGACACGGACGGGGGCTTTCATGTATGGAACTCCGGGATTCGTGATTGGTGATTCGTGAGCAGCGAGCCGGCGGGTTCGGGATCAGCGTTTGCGAATCCCGAATCCCTGGTCCCGAATCACTGCAGTTCCGCGAAGAACTCGCGGAAGCGCTCCAGCCCAGGCGCGAGTTGCGGCGTCGGGCAGGTGTAGCTGATGCGCAAGCCGCGCGGTTCGCCGAACGCGGAACCGGGCACGCAGGCCACGCCCTTGCTTTCGAGCAGCGCGTTGCACAGGTCGATGTCGTTGGCGATGACCTTGCCGCCGTGCGACTTGCCGAAATACGCGCTCACGTCCGGGAACACGTAGAACGCGCCCTGCGGCCTGGGGCAGACGATGCCGGGGATGGAGGCCATCGTCGCCATCACCTGGTCGCGCTTGGCCTGGAATTCGGCGCACTTCGCGGTCGGCACGTCCTGCGGGCCGTCGAGCGCGGCGATCGCCGCGGCGGTGACGATCTCGGGGATGTTGGTGATGTGGTTGGAGTTGAGCGTGGTGACCGCGGCCGCGACCGCTTCCGGCCCGGCCATGAAGCCCACGCGCCAGCCCGGCATGCCGTAGGTCTTGCTGAGCGAATCGATGAAGATCACCCGGTCGCGCAGTTCCGGCCGGCTGTGCACGAAGTTGTGGTAGCCGATGCCGTCGAACACCATGCGGTTGTAGATGTCGTCGGTGATGATCCAGGTGTCCGGATACTTCGCGACGACGTCGGCGAGCGCGTCGATCTCGGCCTTGGTGTAGACCATGCCGGTCGGGTTGTTCGGGTTGTTGAACAGGAACACCTTCGGCTTCTTCGCCAGCGCCGCGTCGAGCTGCGCCGGGGTGAGCTTGTAGTGCTGTTCCGGCGGGCACGGCAGCAGGTCGATCTTCGCGCCGACGATGTCGGCGATGTCGAGGTAGCTGGTCCAGTACGGCACCGCGAAGGCGATGGTGTCGCCCTCGTCGAGCAGCGCCTCGGCCAGGTTGTAGATCACGTGCTTGGCGCCGATGCCGGTCGCGCAGTTCACGCGGGCGTAGCCGGTCAGGCCGATCTGCGCCATGTGCTCGATGAACGCATCCAGCAGCGCGTCGCTGCCGCGGTTGCTGCCGTACTGGCCGCTGTCCTTCGCCAGCGCCTCGCGCACCGCGGCGTAGACGTGTTCGCCGGGGAGGAAATTCGGAACGCCGATGGAGAAGCTGACGATGTCGCGGCCTTCGGCCTTGAGGCGCTTGGCCTTTTCGGCGACCGCCATGATGGCGCTGGGCTTGGCGCGGCCGATGCGCGCGGCGAACTGGGGCATCGCGGAACCTCGGGATGGCCGCGTGGCGCGGCAGGCTGTGGGGAAAGCCTCGGGATTTTAGCACCCGGCCCGAGTGACGGGCCGGGCGCATCCTGGAGTAAAAGCTCAGGCCGCGAGGATCATGCCGACAAGAGCTGGTTCCACTCCGCGACGCGGTCGGCCTTCGCGGCCAGCGCGGCGTCGGCGTCGCCCTCGATCCTGACCGACTTGATGGTGTCGCCCTGGCGCACCGCGTCGACCACGTCGAGCCCTTCGACTACCTTGCCGAACACGGTGTGCTTGCCGTCCAGCCACGGCGTGGCGACATGGGTGATGAAGAACTGGCTGCCGTTGGTGTTCGGGCCCGCGTTCGCCATCGACAGCACGCCGCGCTCGTGGCGCACGCCGTTGTCGGCCTCGTCCTCGAAGCGATAGCCGGGGCCGCCGCGCCCGCTGCCTTCCGGGCAGCCGCCCTGGACCATGAAATCGGCGATGACGCGGTGGAAGTTGAGGCCGTCGTAGAAGCCGCGCCGGGCCAGGTTGACGAAGTTGGCGACGGTCAGCGGCGCCTTGTCCGGGTACAGCTCGAGCTTGATCGGGCCGCGGTCGGTGTCGAAAAGGGCGTAAAGGGCCATGGAATGCCTCGAATGGGGAAATCGTGGGAGAAGAATCCGGGAAAAACGGGGCCGCGTGCGGGCCGCGGCGGCGCGGCAGGCTATAATACGCGCCTCCCCGTTCCCGCTTCGCGCCGGCTGTCCCCAGCTTCGCGGCGCCTTTTCCCATGTCCGCATCCATGTCCGCCCCCAATTCCGTCGAACGCCTCCGCAACATCGCCATCGTCGCCCACGTCGACCATGGCAAGACCACCCTCGTCGACTGCCTGCTGAAGCAGTCCGGCACGCTCAACGAGCGCACCGTCCTCGCCGAGCGCGTGATGGACAGCAACGACCAGGAAAAGGAACGCGGCATCACCATCCTGGCCAAGAACACCGCCATCACCTGGCAGGGCAACCGCATCAACATCGTCGACACCCCGGGCCACGCCGACTTCGGCGGCGAGGTCGAGCGCGTGCTGTCGATGGTGGATTCGGTGCTGATCCTGGTCGACGCGATGGACGGCCCGATGCCGCAGACCCGCTTCGTGACCCAGAAGGCGTTCGCGATGGGCTTCCGCCCGATCGTGGTGGTCAACAAGATCGACCGTCCCGGCGCGCGCCCGGACTGGGTGATCGACCAGGTGTTCGACCTGTTCGACAAGCTCGGCGCCACCAACGAGCAGCTGGATTTCCCGATCGTTTACGCCTCCGCGCTGCACGGCTTCGCCAGCCTCGAGGACAGCGTGCGCGAGGGCGACATGACCCCGCTGTACGAGGCGATCATGCAGCACGTGCCGGCGCCGCCGGTGGCCAGCGACGGCCCGTTCCAGATGCGCATCTCGCAGCTGGACTACAACAACTTCGTCGGCGTGATCGGCATCGGCCGCATCCAGCGCGGCACCTTGAAGAAGAACATGCCGGTCACCGTGATCGACCGCGAAGGCAAGAAGCGCCAGGGCAAGGTGCTGCAGGTGCTGGGCTTCATGGGCCTGGAGCGCATCGAGCAGGACAGCGCGGAAGCCGGCGACATCGTCGCCATCTCCGGCATCCAGGACCTGACCATCTCCGACACCATCTGCGCGATCGACGCGCCGGAACAGTTGCCCGCGTTGACCGTCGACGAACCGACTATCTCGATGACCTTCCAGGTCAACAACTCGCCGTTCGCCGGCAACAAGGACCTGAGCGGCGGCAAGTTCCTGACCAGCCGCCAGATCAAGGACCGCCTGGAGCGCGAAACCGTGCACAACGTGGCGCTCAAGGTCGAGCAGCTCGATGATGCCGACAAGTTCCTGGTCAGCGGCCGCGGCGAACTGCACCTGTCGGTGCTGATCGAGAACATGCGCCGCGAGGGCTTCGAGCTGGCGGTGTCGCGCCCCGAGGTGATCATCAAGGAAATCGACGGGCAGCTGATGGAGCCGATCGAGCAGCTGGTGGTGGACATCGAGGAAGCGCACCAGGGCGGCGTGATGGAGAAGCTCGGCATCCGCAAGGGCCAGTTGAAGAACATGGAATCCGACGGCAAGGGCCGCGTGCGCCTGGATTACATGATCCCGGCGCGTGGCCTGATCGGCTTCCAGAACGAGTTCCGCACCCTGACCCAGGGTTCGGGCCTGCTGTTCCACGTGTTCGACCACTACGGCCCGAAGGAAACCGGCCCGATCGCCAAGCGCCTGAACGGCGTGATGATCGCCAACGCCGCCGGCGCCACCCCGGCCTATTCGCTGGGCCCGCTGCAGGAGCGCGGCAAGCTGTTCGCCGCCGAGGGCGACCAGGTTTACGAAGGCCAGCTGGTGGGCATCCACAGCAAGGACAACGACCTCACCGTCAACGCGATCAAGACCAAGCCGCTGACCAACATGCGCGCTTCGGGCAAGGACGACGCGATCCAGCTGACCCCGGCGATCAAGTACACGCTGGAACAGGCGCTGGACTTCATCGACGACGACGAACTCGTCGAGATCACGCCGAAGGAAATCCGCCTGCGCAAGAAGTTCCTCACCGAAAGCGACCGCAAGCGCGCCAGCCGCGCCGCCTGAGGTCGATGCGCCCTCGGCAACGGATGGCCCGCGCCTTACCGGCTCACCATGCCGCGCGATCCATGGTCGACGCGATGCCCGGCACCGAGTAGCCTGCATCGGATGCACGACCAGCCCGCCACGACGCAGGACGAGACGCATCCGCACTACAACCCGAATCCGCACGCGCATCCGGGCCTGCACGTCATCGCGGTGTTCGAGGCGAGCAAGGGCCTGCTGGCATGGATCGCGGCGAGCGGCCTGGCGCTGATCGGGCCCAAGCCGCTGCAGCACTGGGTGCACCTGCTGATCGCGCGCTTCCAGCTCGACCCCGACCGCGGCGCGATGGCGTGGCTGGCGAACGCGATCGGCCCCGGCACGGTGCACCTGGCCGCGGCGATCGCCGCGGTCTATGGCGCGCTGCACATCGTCGAAGGCTGGGGCCTGTGGCGGGCGAAGGCCTGGGCCTCGTGGCTCGGTTGCGTCACCGCCGCGCTGTACCTGCCCTTCGACATCTACGCCTACGCGCGCCACCGCCACTGGATGGAAGCGGTGGTGGTCGCGGTCAACCTGCTGGTGGTCTGGGTGCTGGCCCGCGACCTGCTCAAGCGCAAGCGGTAGCCGGGCGCGTCAGCACAACGCGAGCTGGCGCCGCGTCGCCGCGACCTGCTGTTCCGGGCTGATCGGGGCGAATACCGGCGCGATCGCCTTTCCCTTGTGCCGGAGCACCGCGATCATGTTCGAGGCCGGATAGTCCCCGGCCTCGATCCGCTGGTTGTCGAACGTCGCCAGGCCGTCGATGAAGGCCGCGTCCTCGGCCGAGGACGGGTCGAAGTTGAACCCGATCCTGCGTTCGACGAAGGGCATGATCGCGCCACCGAAGGCCAGGAATCGCTCGAAATCGAATCCCGCCAGCAGGCATTCGACCACGTCCTGCGCGCGCACGCCCTCGTTCGAATACGCGGCATGGTCCACGGGCGCGTAGCGTTCGCGCCGCTCCATGTAGTAGCGATCGAAACGCTGCGCCGCCGGCAGGCGCCGCCATGCTTCCTGCACGATCGCATCGACCGACGGCCACGGCAGGTGCCCGTTGCGGCCGATGACGTCGGAGGTCAGCAGCACGCCATCCGCGTCGAGGCTCGCACGCAGGCTGGCGACGAGGACTTCGAGTTCCTCCACGTGGTGGAAGAACTGGTTGACGATCAGCACGTCGACGCCATCGAGCGCGAATGGGCGGTTGCCGTCGAGCACGGCGACCGAGAGCCGGTCGCCAAGCCCCCGCGATTTCGCCTCCGCCTCCGCGGTGCGCATGAGCGCCGCGTTGCAATCGATGCACGCCATGCTCGCGTCCAGGCCTTCCTCGCGTAACTTGCCGAGCAGCGACAATTCGAGCCAACCGGCGCCCGACCCGATGCTGGCGATCGAGACGCGTCCCTTGCGCCGCGCCACCTTCCTCGCCTCGGCCAGGTACATCTCCTCGGCCGACACCATGCCGACGCGTTCCGCCAGCGGCCGCACGTGCCTGCTCGACCAGTAGTGGAAGATTTCCGGCAACGTGTCGCCCTGGTACTCGGGCACGACCCGGAACGCCACCTGCTCGGCGAGCGCACGCAGCCTGCGCGACAGCGGCGCCGGAAGCACGCGGCTGGCCGCGCCCAGCCATTGTTTGGCGTAGCGGCGGTTGCGGTAAATCCAGGCCTTGAGGGAATTGCCCGCGTCCATGCCCGCGCGTCAATCCGTCACGTGCTGACCGGCGGGTTGAGCTGGATGCGCTTGCGCGCGACCAGCATCGCCAGTTCCAGCGCCTGTTCGTAGTTGAGCCGCGGGTCGACCGTCGAGCGATAGGCGCGCTCGAGGTCGGCGTCGGTCAGGTCGCGCGCGCCGCCGGTGCATTCGGTCACGTCCTCGCCGGTCAGCTCGAGGTGTACGCCGCCCAGGCGCGTGCCCGCGGCCGCGTGCAGGTCGAAGGCGGTTTCCAGTTCCGCGCGGATGTTGCCGAAGCGGCGCGTCTTGTAGCCGTTCGCGCTGGTTTCGGTGTTGCCGTGCATCGGGTCGCAGATCCACAGCACGCGGCGGCCGTCGCGCCTGATCGCGTCCAGCAGCGCCGGCAGCCTCGAGGCGACGTTCGCCGCGCCCATGCGGTGGATCAGGGTCAAGCGCCCGGGCTCGTCGTTCGGGTTCAGCACGTCGACGAGTCGCAGCAACTGGTCGGGCGCGACCGACGGACCGACCTTCAACGCGATCGGATTGCGGATGCCGCGGAAATACTCGACGTGCGCGCCGTCCAGCGCGGCGGTGCGCATGCCGATCCACGGGAAATGCGTGGCGAGGTTGAACCAGCCCCACTGCCGGGGCACCTGCCGCGTCTGCGCTTCCTCGTACGGCAGCAGCAGCGCTTCGTGCGAGGTGTAGAAATCGACCCGGTTGAGGTTGTGCACCCGGTCGCCGGAGATGGTTTCCATGAACCGCACCGCGTCGCCGATGCCGGCGACGATGCGGTGGTATTCGTCGGCGAGCGGCGAATGCTGCACCCAGCCGAGGTCCCAGTACTCGGGATGATGCAGGTCGGCGAAACCGCCGTCGATCAGCGAACGCACGAAGTTCATCGTCATCGCCGAGCGCGCGTGCGCCTTCACCATCAGCCGCGGGTCCGGCGTGCGCGCCTGCGCATCGAACTCGGGGCCGTTGACGATGTCGCCGCGGTAGCACGGCAGCGTCGCGCCGCCGCGCGTTTCGACATCCGACGAACGCGGCTTCGCGTACTGGCCGGCGAAGCGCCCGACGCGCACCACCGGCAGGCGCAGCCCGTGCACCAGCACCAGGCTCATCTGCAGCAGCACCTTGAGCCGGTTGCCGATCACGTCCGGCGTGCATTCGGCGAAGCGTTCGGCGCAATCGCCGCCCTGCAGCACGAAGCGCCGCCCTTCCTGCGCGTCCGCCACCTGGCGCTTCAGCTCGAGGATTTCCCACGACGTCACCAGCGGCGGCAGCGCGCGCAGTTCGCGCTGCACGCCGGCCAGCGCATCGGCGTCGGGATACTGCGGCTGTTGCAACGCCGGCCGCTCGCGCCAGCTGTCCGGCGCCCAGCCTTGCGGCAGGTTCACGGGACGCAGGTTGTGCTCGGGCAGGCTCATCGTCGGGCTCATGTTGCGATGCAACGCATCATCCGCGCCCGTGGTGCCAGCCGCAACCCACGGCGAAACGGTTCGGTTCAGCGACGACGGAAGCCGGCGAGCAACGCCCACGCCGCAAGCGCGATGAACCACAGCAGGCACCACATCGGCATGCTCAGCCCGAGGAATTGCCAATTGATGTTGCTGCAATCGCCATCCGCCATCAGCACCTTGCGCGCCACGCCGAGCCAGGATTGTCGTTCCAGCATGAAGTTCAACCCCGGACCGCAGTTCGGCATTTCCGGCGGGAACAACTGCACCCAGGAATGGCGACCGGCATAGCCGATGCCGGCGATCGCCGGGGCGAGCGCAAGCAGGGCCCAGGCCTTGCGCGCACCGGGCTTGCTCGGCGAGGCGAGCCCGCCGACGAGGAACACCAACCCGAGCCCGGCGAAGGCGATGCGCTGGAAGATGCAGAACGGGCACGGCTGTATCCGCAAGTGGAACTGCACGTAGAACGCATACCCGAGCAGCGCGGCGCAGCACAGGAACCCGAACAAAAACTGCTTGCGGAAACTCCAGCGGAACGGATTCACGTGCGGCCTCGGCAACGGGGGTGGCGGGATTATCGCCCCCGGCCGCGCAAACGAAAAACCCCGGCACGTGGCCGGGGTTTCGTGGATCCGGGTCGGGCCTGGATCAGTCGGCGTCGACGGCCGAAGCGGCGTCCGGGCGGTCGACCAGCTCGACGTACGCCATCGGCGCGTTGTCACCGGCGCGGAAGCCGCACTTGAGGATGCGCAGGTAGCCGCCCGGGCGGGTGGCGTAGCGCGGGCCGAGCTCGACGAATAGCTTGCCGACGGCCTGCTTGTCGCGCAGGCGCGAGAACGCGAGGCGGCGGTTGGCGACGCCGTCGACCTTGCCGAGGGTGATCAGCGGCTCGGCGACGCGGCGCAGTTCCTTGGCCTTGGGCAGCGTGGTGCGGATGAGTTCGTGCTTGATCAGCGACGCGGCCATGTTC
>JBGAHT010000056.1:0-17608 GCA_044226035.1 Thermomonas sp.
AACAGGGCCTCCGCGCGCAATGCTTGCAAGCGCGGATCCGATTTCCCGGAAGTTTGCGCATCGATGGCGGCAAGTGCGTGTTGCGCAAGCGCGGTTCGTTCCGGGGCCGGCGACAGCATCGCCATGCGCAACCATGCATCCGCGGCGGCGAGCACGGTGGCGCGGTTCTGCGCGTTGTCGGCGAGTTGCGGCTCGAGGATCGCGAGCGCCTTGCGCAGCAGCGTCGCCGCCCTTGCGCGATCGCCGGGCGCGATCGCCTGCGTGGCGAGTTCGGTCAGCGTTTCCGCCTGCTCTCGTTGCCACACGGGTTGCCTTGAATCGGCGGCGACCATCTTCTCGAACATCGCCAGCGATTGCGTGGCCGAGTCGGCCGCGCCCGCGGCATCGCCATGCAGGCGCAGGAGCCGGGCAAGCTGGGCCGAATACAGGCCGACGTCTTCCTGGAACAGCGTGCTGCCGGGTTCCATCGCATGCAGTTGCTTCGCGGACTCGAGCGCCTGCTGCAGCAGTGCAATGCCCTCGTCGAGTTCGCCGGAGAGGGCCAGGGTCCTGCCGAGGGTCGCCTGCGAGATCAGCAGGTGTTCGCGTTGCGCATTGTTGCCCGGTTCGCGTGCGGCGGCTTTCCCCTCGATCGCCATGTCGGCTCGATAGCCGTCGATGGCAGCGCGCAGGTCGCCTTGCAGCAGGGCCATCTTCGCCAGGTTGTTGTAGGCCAGGCCGAACAGGTTCTGCCGGTCGGTGTTGCCTGGATCGAGCGCGGCCAGCCGTTGCGCGGCGCCCAGCATCCGCCGGTAATTGACCGTGGCCGCATCGATGTCGCCATGGGCTTCGAGTACGCGGCCGTTGTTGTTGTCCACGGTGGCGAGTTGGAACAGCAGTTCCGGATTGTCCGGTTCGACGAGGCGCGCCCGTGCGAGCACGGCATGCGCCGCATCGAACTCGCGCTGGGCGCCATCCAGATCGCCCTCGTCCCAGCGCGTCCTTCCGATGTACGCGAGCACGTCGGCATGCGCGAGTTGGCGTTTCATGTCGCGTGGCGCAGCCGAGGCCAGCCGGCCCGACAAGCCGGCGGCGGCCTCGAAATTTTCCATCGCCTGCGGCAACCGGCCTTGCTTGACCCGGATGCTGCCGATCCGCATCAGAGTCTTGGCGCGTTGCGCGAGCGTTTCGTCCGTCACGTCCGCCTCGGGCAACGACATGAAGTACTGCATCGCCTTTTCGTTGACCGAAGAGAGCAGGTCGAGCTGGGAGACATCGGACAGCTTGTCATTGAGGTCGCCGAGCATGAAGTCGACCAGGTCTTCGGCCTGCTTCTGCCGGCGTTCGGCGGCGTTGCGCGCGACGATGGCCTGCACCGCGAGGAAGCCGGCGAGCAGCATCGCCGCGACCGAAGCGGCGGTGACCAGCAGCATGCGCATGTGCCGGCGATGCGCGTCGCGCTGGCGCAGCGTGTCGAGCGGCAGGCCGAACAGGCCCGCGAGCAGCTTCAGCCGCGCGAGCGCCTTGCCGTCCTTGCCCTCGCGCGCGTCGGCCGCGATCGGATTGGCGGGCGTGGTCGACAACTGCCCGTCGGCGCCGAGCTCGAAGCGCAGCGCGTTCGGGAAACATTCCCCCGCGCCGCCGGAGTTCGGTTCGCCGGCGACGATGAAGGCGAGGATCCGGTCGCTTCGGCCACTGCGCTTGAACGCCAGCACTTCCGATTCGACGTACGGCGAACGCGCCGCTTCCGGCGAACACACCACCACCAGCGCCTCGGATTCGGCCAGCGCCAGTTCGATCTGCGGCCCCAGCTGGCCCGCGCTGGAGAGGTCCTCGCGGTCGCGGAAGATCGGGGTCAGCCGCTCCGGCAGCGGCCCGTGCGAACCCTGGCCGCCGCGCAGGCGCGGGGGCAGGCGATAGGACTCCAGGCCGCGGTGCAACCACCTGGCCCAGCGTCCATCGGCATGGCTGTAGCTGATGAAGGCGCGATAGCGCAGACCACACCTCCCGGGGGAGAGCCGAGATCCACGTGGGTCACAACGCGGACCGCGCGCTCAGCCGGACAGGACCGAGGTCTCGATCGGGCGCTCGCGGTGCAGCAGGATCCACTCGGCGTGTTCCTCCAGGCACGCATTGCCCAGGGAACGCAGCAGGTAGCGCGATTCGGCCGGGTCGCCGGCGAGGTCCAGCCGCGCCCGGCAACTGCCGAACAGCCGGCTCATGAAGCGGAATTGCTTGATCAGCTCCTTGTCGGCGTTCTTGTACGAGAACGCCTCGCGGATGCCGGCCAGCAGCGGCAACAGGCCCATCGCCAGCAGCAACAGGGTTTGCGCCGCCGAGCCCATCCTCGCCCCGAACAGCAGCAGCGCGATGGCGCCGACGACGCCGCCGGCCAGCGCCAGTTCGCCGAGCCGGGTGGTGGCCGCGTAGGCCTGTTCGCGGCGGCGGGTCCCCTGGGCGAAGTAGGCCAGTTGCCCGCTTCCGGAATCGCGCTGCCCGACCCAGGCATCGATCACCCACTGCAGCCAGCGGCCGTCGGGCTGGAACCCCTCGTCGTTCGGCAGGCCGGTGCTGCGCATCGCGTGCCGGATCCAGCTGAGGTCGACGTCCTGCTTCTGCAGGAAGCTGTCGTAGCCCAGGCTGTCGTTCGGCGGCGGTTCCACCCCGGCCAGCCGCCAGTACATCTGCACGCGCAGGCCCTCGGCCAGGCCGCGGTAGTCGAGGTACTTGCGGTGCCATTCGCGGCGCTTGCCGATCCAGCGGATCAGCACGCTCAACCCGAACAGCAGCAGGAACACCGCAATGTAGGTTCGGTTCGTGTCCAGGTCGGAATAGAGGATGAAGGCGAGGCCCATCGCGGCCGCGAACGCGTGCGTCAGCAGCATGCTGATGCGCACGCGGCGGCGGAAATGCACGGCCAGCCAGTCGGCCGCGCCGAACAGCGCGTCCACCTCGCGCGCCGCGACCGGCGCCGCCGCGGGCAGGTCGTGCGCGAGCAGGGACGCGGCGTCGCGATCGATCGCCTCGGCGTGGCGCAGGGCGTCGCAGTTGAAATCCTGCATCTGCCCGAACACGTGGCGGTATTGCGCCGGCATCGGCGAACCCGGCGCGGTGTCGCCTTCGGCCGTCAGCCAGCGCGGCGCCGCCGCGGCCGGGTTCGACGCGCCCTGCGTCGACGCCAGCCGTCGCGAGCAGCGGATGTGGTAGACCAGGTCGCTCTCGTCGTCGGCGAGCAGGTTGGGCGCGGCGTCCGCGGCGCTGAAGCCGGGCATCGCGTTGTGCAGGTGGTAGCCGACCACCTGCGCGGTGCCGCCGGTGGCATCGCTCGGCTCGCCGTCCCACAGCGCGAGCAGGATCTGGCAACGCGAGGAAACGAACATGCCCAGCTGCGCGTACTGGCGGTTGCGCGCCGGCCCGCGCTCGCGCACGGCGTCGGCGGTGTTGCCCGACGCCATCGGCAGGGTGCGCTGGCGCGCCTTCGCCAGCAGCTGTTGGAAATGCGTCAGCGCCTGCGCGTCGTGGAAATCGCGTTCGTACTCGGCCTGCGGCAACGGCAGCGGCACCATGACCTCGATCCCGAGCGCGAAGGCCTCCTCGGCCGCGAGCTGGTCGCCGCCGCTGGCCAGCGCCGAGACCAGGCGCAACGGCAGCGCCGGGAACGCGCGTTGCAGGTCCTCGAAGAACGCCCGGCATTGCGCGCGCAGGCGCGGGATGTCCGCCTCGACCAGGTCGCGGTGGGCGGTGACCCCGATGTTGAGGTAGAGCCGTGTCCGTGCGATTCCGCCGAAGGGGAGATTTTCCTGCGCCATCGCCCTCGTCCTCGGCCGGTTCCCGCGCCCGCGTTCGCGGCCCTCGTTGCTGGCAAACGGCATGCGGCGGGGCCTTCGGCCGCTTAAACCCGCCGCGTCCCGGGCGCATCCCAATGGCTATGCTGACCGCCGTGGCTACCGTACCCGATTTCTCCTGCGTGGCCTCGCCGGCCGTCGAGGACCCCGACCACGCGCTCGCGCGCCGCGCCTGCGCGGGCGAGGTGGCGGCGTTCGAGGCCCTGTACCGGCGCCATGCCGGGCGCGTGCACGGCGTCATCGCGCGCCTGCTCGGCGGGCGCAGCGGGCAGACCGAGGAACTGGCGCAGGACGCGTTCGTGCGCGCGTGGCAGGCGCTGCCGCGCTACCGCTTCGAAAGCGCGTTCTCCACCTGGCTGCACCGGGTCGCGGTCAACACCGCGCTGATGGCGCTGCGCGCCGCCCGCGCGCGGCCGCAGGAAGGCGAGGACGAGCTGGCGATGGAACGCGCGTCGATTCCCGATTCCGCCGGCCACGCCACCGCGCTGGCGATGGACCTCGAGCGCGCGGTCGCGACCTTGCCGCCGCGGGCGCGCGCGGTGCTGGTGCTGCACGACGTGGAAGGCTGGACGCACGAGGACATCGCCGCCGAGCTCGGCATGGCGGTGGGCAGTTCCAAGGCGCAGTTGCATCGCGCGCGCGGCCTGTTGCGCGCGAAGTTGGGAGCATGACTATGGGCGACATCCACGACACCGATTTCGACGAACGCCTGCGCTGGCAGTTGCGCGCGCTGCGCAGCGACGCACCGCCGCAGCGCGACCTGTGGCCGGGCATCGCCGCGCGCATCGAGGCGCCGCGGTCGCGCGCCCCGCGCCGTGCCTTCGCCTGGCTCGCCGTCGCCGCGTCGCTGCTGCTCGCGTTCGGCATCGGCTGGCGGTTGCGCCCGGTCGCGCCGGCGCCCGCGCCGACCGGCGCATCGCTGGTGCAGCAGGAAGCCGAGGCCATGACCCGCGACTACGCCGTCGCGCTGCGCCGCCTGCAGGCGTCCGCGCCCGCCACGCGCGACGATCCGACGCTGCACGAACTCGACCGCAGTGCCGGCCTCATCCGCGATGCCCTGCAGCGCGATCCCGACGCGGATTTCCTGCTGCAACGCCTGCGCCACACCTACGAGAAGCGGCTCGCGCTGACCCAGCGCGCGCTGCTCGGTTGACCTGGAGAATCCCATGCCCCGCCATTCGCCATCGCCCGCCGCCTGCTTCGCCGCGCTCGCCCTCGCCGCGGCCGCGCCGGCCTTCGCCGCCACGCCCATCGACCAGACCCGCCCACTCGCCGCCAACGGCCAGGTCGAGATCGACAACCTCCAGGGCCGCATCCAGGTGCGCGCCTGGAACCGCAACGAGGTCCGCGTCACCGGATCGCTCGGCAAGGGCGTGGAGAAGCTCGTGGTGGAAGGCGACGCGCGCCACCTGCTGGTGAAGGCGCAATACCCGCACGGCCCCTCCGTCGGCGCGGAACCGACCACGCTGCTGCTGCAGGTGCCTTTGCAGGCCTCGCTGGACATCGATTCGGTCGCGGCGGACATCGACATCGACGGCGTCGCGCCCGGCGACCTGCAGATCGATTCGGTCAGCGGCAACATCGTGGTCGCGGCGGCGCCGCAGCGCGCGCACATCGAAAGCGTCAGCGGCGACCAGCGCCTGACCCTCAATTCGCCGCGCGTGGGCGTGGAAAGCGTGAGCGGCGACGTGGTGCTGAACGGGCGCCTGAAGGCGGAAGTCGCGGTCGAAACGGTTTCCGGCGACATCCGCATCGACAGCCGCGGCGAGGCGCTGCGCAGCCTGCGCATCAGCAGCACCTCGGGCAACGCGGATGCGCGCGTCGGCCTCGCCCCGGGCGGGGACGTGCATGCGGAAACCCTCAGCGGCGACGTGCGCCTGGTGTTGCCGCGCACGTTGTCGGCGCGGGTGGAGGCGAGCAGTTTCAGCGGCGACCTGGAGGCGCCGGGGGCGAAGGTGCAGAAGCAGGAGTACGGGCCGGGGTCGAGCCTGGAGCACCGTTACGGCAGCGGCGACGGCGAGGTGAACCTGAAGACGTTCTCCGGCGATGCGGAGTTGGTGTTCGAGTGAGGCATGAATTCGAATTGGAATGCAAAACGAATGTCAGCAAATGCCTGAATAACTTGCCTTCAGCTCGTCATTCCCGCGAAGGCGGGAATCCAGCGTCTTTTCTTTGAGTGACTTGAGGTCACGGATCTTCATTCTCGCCGGATGACTGCGATTGTTCGGGTCTTGGTTGTATGGCGCATTAGCCGAAGGCGTAATGCACCTGATGTCGCTTCACCCGGGAATCAATGCGGCGCAATGCGCTTCGCTTATTGCGCCCTACGTTCCTGGATCGGCATACCCTATTTGCGACGCGCGAGTACGAATTGCATGCCACGGGTCAAGTTGGTTAGTTTGCCGAATGATTCATCTATTTGGTCCGAGCGCATCCACAGCTTTGTGTGATACGCATCGTAGGGGCTAACCTCCCACTTCGATCCATCATCAAGAACGATCAGCTTTCCGGACTCTAGTATCTCGCGAATTGAGCGACGCATAAATATCCAAGGAACGTTGGAGATTCATAACCTACACTGATTCTTAAGGCCGAATTTAATGTTTTTTAATCGGCAGTAAGAGCGCCTTGCATTGGAATTATGCAGAGATCGAAGCGGTTTCGGCCTGGATAGTTGCAAAGACTTTATTTGCGCTGGCGCATTGCATAAGAAATCGCTTCATCGTATCTATCAAAATGCATCTCACCGAATTCAAAGTACTTGCCATTGTGAAGCACGCCGTAGTGACGCATCTGCGCAATTTGGTCTGGTGTAAGGCCTGAACGTTGGGATTTATTGCTTGGCGATGATTGTGCCGGTGCCGGTGCCGGTGCCGGTGCGTGCATTCGTTCAGCGATGTATGCCTCGTCTTTGAGAGCTAGTACAAGCAATTTGATATATATGATTCTTGCCATGCGTTCATCGCCGTGTGCCTCGATGATGGCTTTGGCCCATAAGCCTTGTCGTCGGGTTCCAGAGGCAACTTCTTGGATTGCCGCGTCATGGAATGCCGCATCTTTTACACGATCAAGAACGATTTTGTCTTTAAATATCTTCCAGATCATATGTTTTCTCAGCTAAAAACCTAACGCCTTATCGATCCCAAAACGGGGCTTGACCGGAATATTCAGTCTGCACAAAGAGCCAGTCAATCGCCGCGCGCGACGAGGATCAGCAGCGGCAAGGAAACCGCCGAAATCGCCGCTCCGCACCAGAACGCCGCCGCGGGGCCATGCGCCTGCCACAACCATCCGGCCAACGCGCTCGCCGCGAGCAATGCCGCGCCGGAAACGAGGTTGAACGCGCCGAACGCGGTGCCGCGATAGTCGGCCGGCGCGGTATCGGCGACGAGGCTGGCGAGGATGCCTTGCGTCAAACCCATGTGCAGCCCCCACAATGCGATGCCGGCGAACAGCAGCGCGTAACCGTTCGCCTTCGCCAGCAGCACGTTCGCGAGCAGCAGCACCGCCATGCCCCAGGCCAGCAAGCGGCGGCGCGGCATCGCATCGGACAGCTTCCCCGCCGGATACGCGCTCAGCGCATACACCACGCTCATCACCACCAGCACGGAAGGGATCCACGTCGCCGGCATGCCGCGTTCGGAAGCGCGCAACACCAGGAACGCCTCGCTGAAGCGCGCCAGCCCGATCCAGCCGCCGAGCGCGGCCACGCGCCAGAACGCGGGGCCGAGGGAACGCAGGCCTTCGCGCGTCAGCGGCAGGCGCCGCGGCTTGCGCGGGCCGTCCGCGGGCTCCGGCACGCGCAACAGCAGCAAGACCGAAACGACGCCCGGCAGCACCGCGAACCACAGCACCTTGCGGATGTCGTCGGCGAAATGCCACATCAGCGCGATCGCCAGCAGCGGGCCGAGCACCGCGCCGATGGTGTCCATCGACTGGCGCAGGCCGAATGCCGCGCCGCGGATTTCCGGCGCGACCAGGTCGCCGACCATCGCGTCGCGCGGCGCGCCGCGGATGCCCTTGCCGAAACGGTCGGTGAGGCGCGCGACGGTCACCATCGCTACTGAATTTGCGAGCGGGAACAGCGGCTTCGACGCCGCGGCCAGCCCGTAGCCGAGCAGTACCAGCGGCTTGCGCCGGCCGAGCGCGTCGCTGATGTAGCCGGAGAACACCTTCGTCACCAGCACCAGCGCCTCGGCCGCGCCTTCGATCAGGCCGATGGTCAGCGCGCTCGCGCCCAGCGTGCCGGCCAGCAGCAAAGGCAGCAGGCTGTGCACGATTTCCGAACCCATGTCGGTGAACAGGCTGACCAGCCCGAGCGTCCACACCGTGCGCGGGATGCGCGGGCGATGCGTGGCCGGCGAACGGCCGGGGTTGCCGGTATCGGGGTTCATGCGCGGCTCGCGGCAGGCGGTCGCGCGATTGTCGCCGAAGCGCATCGACTCCGCGCGATCAGCCCTTGCGCGGCGAAATCCACATCGCGATCACCGCGCGCAGCACCGCGTCGCCCTGCGGATCCTCGATGACGACGTCGAACGGCAGTTCGTAGCCCTCGTCGGCCGCGCGCGGCGCGAACGCGGGCGTGGCCGTCGCGCGCATGCGCCCGATCGCCTTCTTCAGGTAGCGCACGTCCATGCCCTTCGGGATCCAGCGCATCGACGGCGGGATGCTGACCTCGCAGGTCAGGCCGCCGACGAACTCGGCGAGGTTGCACAGCGCGATGGCGTGCACGGTGCCGATGTGGTTGGTGACGCGGCGGCGGTGCGCGATGCTGGCCACGCCGCGGCCGGGTTCCAGCGATTCGATGCGCGGGACGATGCTGGCGAAGTAGGGCGCCTTCCAGCAAACCAGCCTGGCGAACAGCCACTTGCCGAGCGGCTTGTCGGCGAGTCTGGTGTAGAGCGACAGGACTTGGTTGGCCATATCGTTCCCGTGGATTCGTACGGGCGACCGGCTGGTCGCCCCTGCATGCAAGGTGGTTGAATCACGCCACCGCGCGCGGCTTCCCGCGTTCGCCGGCGACCAGGCTCGCGTAGCCGGCCGAACGCAGTTCCTCGGTGTCGAAATCGTCGACCGAGATCGCGTCCAGCGTCAGCGTGCGCAATTCCTCCAGCTGCTTGCGCTCGTCGGCGGTGATCCAGCCCTCGCGCACGCCTTCGTCGAGCTGCGCGTCGAACTCCAGCGCCTCGATGTCGCTGTTCTTCAGCGCCTTGAGGAACTTGCGTTCCACCGGCTCGGCCAGCACGAACTTCGGCAGGTAGCTGACGATGCGCCCGGCCGGGTTGTGCTCGCCCGGGGTGGTGAACACGCCGGCGGCGAGGCGGTCGCGCGCGTCGCACGGGGTCATCAGCAGGGACGCGACCTTGTGCCCGAGGCGATCGCCCGGCGCCTGCGCGCGGCGGCCCCAGGGGAAGATCACCGGCCACAGCAGCCACGCGACCGGGCGGATCGGGAAGTTGCGCAGCGCGGTGGAGAGCGCGGTCTCGATCTTGTTGATCGCGTCGTGGAAGGCATAGGCCAGCAGCGGCTGGTCGCCGGCCGGGCTGCCTTCGTCCTGGTGGCGCTTCAACATCGCGCTGGCGATGTAGAGCTGGCTGAGCACGTCGCCGAGCCGGCCCGAGAGCGATTCCTTGAACTTCAGCTTGCCGCCGAGCAGCAGCATCGAGGTGTCGGCCATCACCGCCAGCGCGGCCGAATAGCGGTTGAGCTTGCGGAAATAGCGGCGGGTGTCGTCGTCGCCCGGCGCGGCGCCGATGCGCGAGGCGGTCAGGCCGTACCACCAGCTGCGCACGGCGTTGCTGATCGCGAAGCCGATGTGGCCGAACAGCGCGGTGTCGAACTGGTCGACGCGCTGCTTCGGGTCCTGCAGCTGCGCGGCCTTCATCTCCTTCATCACCCACGGATGGCACAGGATCGCGCCCTGGCCGAAGATCATCAGCGAGCGGGTCATGATGTTCGCGCCCTCGACCGTGATCATGATCGGCGCGGCCTGCCACGAGCGCCCGGCGAAGTTGCGCGGGCCGAGGATGATGCCCTTGCCGCCGAGGATGTCCATCACGTCCTTCGACACCTCGCGGCCCATCTGCGTGCAGTGGTATTTCGCGATGGTCGAGGGCACCGCCGGGTTCTCGCCGCGGGCCACCGCCGCGGCGGTGGCCTGCGACAGCGCGCTGATCGCGTACGCGTTCGCCGCGATGCGCGCCAGCGGTTCCTCCACGCCCTCGAAGCGCCCGACCGACAGGCCGAACTGCTTGCGGATGCGCGCGTAGCTGCCGACCGTGACCGCGCCCATCTTGCTGCCGCCGCTGGCGGTGGAGGGCAGGGTGATGGAACGCCCGATCGACAGGCATTCCATCAGCATGCGCCAGCCGTGGCCGGCCATGTCGCGCCCGCCGATGAGCTGCGACAGCGGAATGAAAATGTCCTTGCCGTGGATCGGGCCGTTCTGGAACGGCGAATTGAGCGGGAAATGGCGGCGCCCGATCTCCAGCCCGGGCGTGTCGCGCGGCACCAGCGCCAGCGAGATGCCGATGTCGCGTTCGCCGCCGAGCAGCCCGTCGGGGTCGTACATGCGGAACGCGACGCCGATCAGCGAGGCGACCGGCGCGAGGGTGATGTAGCGCTTGTTGAGCGTGAGCCGGAAGCCCAGCACTTCCTCGCCGTTCCACTGGCCCTTGCACACGATGCCGTAGTCGGGGATCGAGGTCGCGTCGGAACCGGCGAACGGCCCGGTCAGCGCGAAGCACGGCACGTCGCGGCCGTCGGCCAGGCGCGGCAGGTAATGGCGCTTCTGCTCGTCGGTGCCGTAATGCATCAGCAGCTCCGCCGGGCCGAGCGAGTTCGGCACGCCGACGGTGGAGCTCGCCACCGAGGAGATCGAGGCGATCTTCTGGATCACCTTGTGGTTGGCGAGTGCGGAAAAGCCGAGGCCGCCGTATTCCTTCGGCACGATCATGCCGAAGAACTTGTTGCGCTTGAGGAAGTCCCACATCTCCGGCGGCAGGTCGGCGCGGACGTGGGTGATTTCCCAGTCGTTGATGTTGCGGCACAGCTCCTCGCACGGGCCGTCGAGGAAGGCCTGTTCCTCGGCGCTGAGCTCGGGCTTGGGCAGGTTCAGCAGCTTGTCCCAGGCCGGCTTGCCCGAGAACAGCTCGCCCTCGAAACCGACCGTGCCCGATTCCAGCGCGGTGCGTTCGGTATCCGACAGCGGCGGCAACAGCTTGGTATAGAACTTCAGCAGCGGCGCGGTGATGAACGGCTTGCGGATCGGCGCGATCAGCAGTGGCAGCGCGACCAGCGCCACGATCGCCGCGGCGACGAGGGTCGCGGTGTGGTTCTCGCCCAGCAGCCAGCAACCCAGCAGCAGCAATCCGGTGATCGCCGCCCAGAGCCACAGGCGCAGGCGGTGGTAGGCCGCGAAGGCCCCGGCGAGGAGGAAAGCCAGGAAGGGAAGGACGACGCTCATCGCAGGTCTCCGGGAATTCGTGGACGTGACGCCGGGCGGGGAAGTGGCCCGGATCTCACCATACGCACAAGTATGGTTCACTGGCGGCCGGTGTCAACGGCCGCGTTCGGGTCGATTCGTTTGGACTGCATACTCGAACCGACGTCACCGTACGGTAAAATCCCGGAATGACCGGACTCGCAACCCGCCAGGAACCCCGGACCGGGCGCCTCAGCGCCGAGGATTGGGCGCAGGCGGCCCTGGACATGATCGCCGAGCAGGGCGTGGCCGCGGTCGCGGTCGAACCGCTGGCGCGGCGGCTCGGGGTCACCAAGGGCAGCTTCTACTGGCACTTTCCCTCGCGCGATGCGCTGTTGCAAGCCGCGCTGGAGCGCTGGGAGTCGGTCGAACAGGAAACCGTGTTCGGCACGCTCGAGGCCGTGGCCGACCCGCGCGAACGCCTGCGCGCGCTGTTCCGCGTCGTCGCCCACGAGGTCAAGTCGCACGTCATCTACAGCGAGCTGCTGAAGGCGCTCGACCACCCGACCGTGCAGCCGGTGATCGACCGCGTCTCGCAACGCCGCCTCGACTACCTCACCGCCTCGTTCCGGCAGGCCGGCATGCCCCGCGCCGACGCCCAGCACCGCGCGCGGCTGGCCTACGCCGCCTACGTCGGCTTCCTGCAGCTCAACCTGCAGCTGCAGCAATCCAAGCTTCCGCACGACGAGTTCGAGGCTTATGTCGAACACGTCATGTCCACGCTCATTCCCCCCATCCAGCCCGCCACGGCGGCCTGAGGTTCCCCCGCATGAACGCCATCGCCAAGCCCGCGCCGACCGCGCTCGACGCCCTCAACGACTGGGTCGCCTCGGTCGCGCTGCTGACCAGGCCCGACCGCATCCACTGGTGCGACGGCAGCGACGCCGAGAACGCGGAACTGATCGCGCGGATGCAGGCGGACGGGACCCTGGTCAAGCTCAACGAGCAGACCCATCCGAACAGCTGGCTGCACCGTTCGCACCCGGACGACGTCGCCCGCGTCGAGCACCTCACCTTCGTGTGCACGCCCGAACGCGACGACGCCGGCCCGAACAACCACTGGATGCCGCCGGCCGACGGCCACGCGAAGATGGACGCGCTGTTCGACGGCTGCATGCGCGGCCGCACCATGTACGTGGTGCCCTATTGCATGGGCCCGATCGACTCGCCGCTGTCGCGTTGCGGCGTGGAGATCACCGATTCGCCGTACGTGGTCGCCAACATGCGCATCATGACCCGCATGGGCGCCGCCGCGCTGGCGCGGATCGAGCGCGAAGGCTCGTTCGTGAAGGGCCTGCATTCGATCGGCGAACTCGACCCGAACCGCCGCTTCATCATGCACTTCCCCGAGGAACTGACGATCAAGTCGTTCGGTTCCGGCTACGGCGGCAACGCCCTGCTCGGCAAGAAGTGCCATGCGCTGCGCATCGCCTCGCACCAGGCGCGCAAGGAAGGCTGGCTGGCCGAGCACATGCTCATCCTCGGCCTGGAGAACCCGCAGGGCGAAACGCATTACATCGCCGCCGCGTTCCCCTCGGCCTGCGGCAAGACCAACCTCGCCATGCTGATCCCGCCGGAAGGCTACCGGAAGGACGGCTGGAAGGTGTGGACGATCGGCGACGACATCTGCTGGATGCGCCCCGGCGCCGACGGCCGCCTGTACGCGATCAACCCGGAAGCCGGTTTCTTCGGCGTCGCGCCGGGCACCAGCGCGAAATCCAACCCGAACGCGCTCGCCTCGATCCAGTCCAACACCATCTTCACCAACGTCGGCCTGACCGCCGACAACCAGCCGTGGTGGGAAGGCCTCGACAACGGCCAGGTGCCGGCCACCGACTGGCAGGGCGAAGCCTACGATCCGGCCAAGCGCCCGGCCGCGCATCCCAATTCGCGCTTCACCGCCAGCGCCAGGCAGTGCCCCTCGTATTCGCCGATGGCCGAGGACGCGCACGGCGTGCCGATCAGCGCGATCGTCTTCGGCGGCCGCCGCGCCTCGCTGGTGCCGCTGGTGTTCGAGGCGCGCGAGTGGACCCACGGCGTGCTCGTGGGCGCGGCGATGGGTTCGGAAACCACCGCCGCCGCGACCGGCGCGGTCGGCGTGATGCGCCGCGACCCGATGGCGATGAAGCCGTTCTGCGGCTACAACTTCGCCGACTACTTCGCGCACTGGCTGTCGTTCGACAAGCCCGGCGCGAAGCTGCCGAAGGTCTTCCACGTCAACTGGTTCCGCAAGGGCGACGACGGCAAGTTCCTGTGGCCCGGCTTCGGCGACAATCTGCGCGTGCTGGAATGGATGATCAAGCGCGCGGACGGCGAAGTCGGCGCGGTGGAAACGCCGATCGGCTACCTGCCGGCCGAAGCCGACCTCAACCTCGATGGCGTGGCGCTGTCGGACGAGGCGCGCGCGAAGCTGTTCGGCTTCGACGCCGACGGCTGGAGGGCGGAATTCGCCAGCATCGGCGAATACCTCGACGAATACGGCCCGCGCATGCCGGTCGCGTTGAAGGAAGAGCAGCAGCGGATCGCCGGCGAACTGGCCGGCGCCGGCTGATCCATGTCGGCCCTGGCCGCGGAGCGCGCCGAGATCGAGCATTGCCTCGCTTCGGGCGACCGCGCGCGCGCATTCCGGCTCAGCGCGGCATTGCTCGATGCGTATCCCGGCGATGCGGACGTGCGCATCCTGCATGCCATGGTGCTGATGGCAGGCGGCGACTGGAGCGGGGCGGCCGCACAGCTCGAGCAATGCCTCGGCTCGCCCCGCGCGTCCTGGCTGGCGAACGCGCGCCTCGCGCTGTGCAGGACCCGGCTGGGCGATCGCGAAGGGGCCCTGTCCGCCTACCGCGCCGCGCTGGCCGAGCGCCCGGGCGATTTCGTGCAACGTTTGGCCTACGGCGAATGCCTGCAGGCGATGGCGCGGGAAGAGGACGCCGTCGGCGAATTCTTCCGCGCCTTGTGCGACGCGCAAGCGGCAGGCGCGTGGCGCAATGATGCGACCACGCCGCCGCACTTGCGCGACCGGGTGCGCAACGCGATGGAAACGGTGGACAGGGGGCGCGCGCGGCTGTTCGGGCGGCTGCTGGATCGCCAGGTCGCCGCCTTCGGCGAGGCCGCGATGCGCAGGGTCCGCGAAGCCCTGGCCCTGTATTTGGGCGAAATCCAGGCGCCGGCCGGCGACCCGCGGCAGCATTCCAAGTTCTTCCATATGCCGGGCCTGCCGCCCACGCCGTATTACCCGCGCGAACGCTTCGACTGGTATCCGTTGCTCGAATCCGCCACGGACGCGATCCGGGGGGAACTGGATGCGGTCCTGCGCTCGCGGGGAGGGATGGAGCCGTTCCTCGGCGTGCCCGCGCAGGACGTCGGCGACGAATACCTCGGCGGCGACCCGGCCTCGCGCGCCTGGGACGCATATTTCCTGCACCGGCACGGAAAGCCCTTCGACCAGCACCTGCTTCGCTGCCCCGAAACCGCCGCCGTCCTGTCGCGGGTGCCGCTGACGATCGTGCGCGACCACGCGCCGGAAGTGCTGTTCTCGTTGCTGGCGCCCGGCACGCACATCAAGCCGCACCATGGCGTGACCAACACGCGGGTCGTGACCCACCTGCCGCTGATCGTGCCGGAGGGCGACTGCCGACTCGCGGTGGGCGGCGAGGCCCACGCCTGGCGCGAAGGCCGATGCATCACCTTCGACGACACCTTCCTGCACGAGGCCTGGAACCGCACCGGCGAATTGCGGGTGGTCATGATCCTGGATACGTGGAACCCGGACATGACGCCGGAAGAGCGCATCGCCGTGCGCGAGCTCATCGAAGGCATCGGCGACTTCAACGCGCAGGCGAACGCCTGACGCTCAGAACAGCAGGTACGTGGAAAGGATGTACTTGTTGCCGCTGACCGGCGGCAGGCCCGCGTGCTGGAACATCCAGAAGGGCGGGAACATGAGCAGGCGGCCCGCGCGCGGCGCGACACTGACCCCGAGGTCGCAGAAAGCCGTATCGCCGCCTTCGGCGACATCGTTGAGGTACCAGAGGAACACCAGGTACCGGTTGCTCGAGGCATCGATCGAATCGAAATGAGGTTGAAAACCTTCGTCGCCACCCGGGCAGTAGCGCTTCATCGTCAGCTGATCGGTGCGCGGACGCATCGGAACTGCGATCGGCAACCCGACGTCGGCATTGTAGCGGGCCAGGCTGTTCTCGATCTGCATGAGGAAGAAGCCGCGCATCGCCTCGTCCGCCAATTCGCCCAAGTTGAGTTCGGTCCAGGCGCTTTCCTCAAGCCCCTCCCGGACGCCGCGGCCGTTGCGCTTCTGCGCGGAAGCGGTCTGTTCGAAGCCCGCGACCAGCCGCGCGCAGAAATCGCGCGGAAGCGCGTCGTCGTAAACCCGGATGTAATGGCGCAGGTCCTGCATCAGCGCGGCTCCAGCGAATAGCCCCAATGCTCCGCGACCGGGCGGAGAATGGGGAAAACAGGTTCGAACCAGGGGCGATAGCGTTCCCAACGCGCGACCGCCTTCGTCGTCACCGGCTCGATGACCTGCGAATAGCTGGGCGTGCTGATGTAGCCTTTGCGCGTGGCATGCTGCGCGAATTCAGCGAGGTGATGTTGGTTCTCGATTCCGAGGAAGTCGGCGATGCGCGTTACCTGCGAGGCAAAGTCGGCGACCGTGTCTTCGTAGCGCAGTTCGAGCACGTCTGCGCGCAGCAGCGCCTGGTGGTAGATCCAGAACCGCATGATGTCGACGTAGCCCTGGGCGAGGTTATCGAGGTTCGAGCACAGTACCCGGAACATGGGCGCGCGGAAATCCTGCATGTAACAGCTGAGGATGACGTCGCACGGATGCCGGAGCGCCAGGATGATGCGCGCATCGGGGAACATGCGCCGGATCAACGGCAGGCGCAGGATGTTGAGTGGGTTCTTGTCCACCAGCGTCTGTCCCGGCGCGAGCGTGGCCACCCGCGAGACCGATCGCCAGTAGTCCGCGCGCAATGCATCGATGTCGCGATCCGGCACTTCCCCGATCTGGTGCGGATAGTCGAATCCCGCCCGCTTGACCAAATCGACGCAACGATCCAGGAAGGGCTGCTCGTCCATCGACACGAACCCGGGGTGCGCATCGAGCATGTTTTCCAGCATCGTCGTGCCGGAGCGCGGGAAACCGACGATGAAGACCGGCGTGGCGATGCCATCAGCACCAGGCCTGTCGACGAAACGCGCCTCGTCCGCGGTCATCCGCTCTTTCATGACCGGAAGCGGTTCCCATCCCGGCCGCGAGATCTCGGGCATCATCTCGCGCGCCAGTTCCAAGTGGATGGCGTGCGCTTCGGAGAGCAGGCGCATCGCCTCGTCCGGGCGGGATTGCTTGTCCGCGATCGCCGCAAGCGTGTAGAGAGCGTTCGCCCGCCCCGTCGGAGTCGGGCTCAAAGACAACAAGCGCTCGGTGAGTGCCCGTGCCTCGTCGTAATCCTTGCGACGCAGCGCGAGGACCGATCCCACGGCCAGGGCATCGCTTTGCGATTCGAGCCCGATGCCATCCAGGCGGTCGCGCAGGCGTTCGAAAAGCGTCTCCGCGAGATCGAGGCGATTGGTGCGCTCGTACAGCAACGCCAGCTTGGCGAGCAAGTCGGGGTCGTCGGAATCGCCTTCGCCGGATTGCAGCAGGCGTTCGGCTTCGGCGGCGCGCCCGACCCGTATCAACGCCATGCCCAGGTCGTGCCGCGCTTCCGCATCCAGCGCCTGCCATTCGCCGGGGGGCGGGAGCAGCTGTTCCGCGCGCACGATGTCCCCGCATTCGAAGCAGGCGGATGCCGCGTAGATCCGGGCCTCGGGTTGGGACGGGTCGGCTGCCACGGCGTCCAGGAAGCGATGCCGCGCTGCGCCGAAGCGGCTCATGTCCATCAGCAGCAGGCCGTAGTTCAACAAGGTTCCGTATGCGCCGGGCGCGATCCGCAGGGCCTCGACGAAGGCCGCCTCGGCCTCCTGCTGCTGGCCGGCCAGCCTGAGCATGTAGCCGAGGTTGGACCAGTGCTCCGCGGAAGCCGGCTTGAGTTCGGTCAGGCGACGGAAGGCGTTCGCGGCGTCCTCGAAGCGGCCGAGCTTGTGCGCGGCCACCGCGGCGACGACCCAGAGGCGATCGTCGTCGGGTTCAGCGACCAGGGACTGCCGGGCGAGGGCGACGGCCTGCTCGTATCGGCCTGCCCGGTATTCTGCCGCCGCAGCGTCGAAAACTGTCGATGCCATCGCAGGGTCCAAAGAAAGAGGCCGCATGGTTTCCCATGCGGCCCCGAAGTCTAGCAGTAGC
>JBGAHT010000057.1:0-17528 GCA_044226035.1 Thermomonas sp.
AAACCGGCTCTGACCCCCTTTTCCCGGCCATCGTCGACATCGGCCACGCGCGCAAGCGCGACCTCGCGCTGGAACTGCCGCCGGTGCCGCTGGAAGCGGTGATGTCGAACGCGCAGTGGGAACTGTTGTACGCGCGCATCGCCGAGCTGGTGGAACGGCATTCGACCACGCTGGTGTTCGTCAACACCCGGCGCATGGCCGAACGCGCCGCGCGCCACCTTGGCGAACTGCTCGGCAAGCAGCACGTGGCCGCGCACCACGGCTCGCTCGCCAAGGAATTGCGGCTGGACGCGGAGCAGAAGCTCAAGCGCGGCGAACTGAAGGTGCTGGTCGCCACCGCCTCGCTGGAGCTGGGCATCGACATCGGCGACGTCGACCTGGTCTGCCAGATCGGTTCGCCGCGCAGCATCGCCGCGTTCCTGCAGCGCGTGGGCCGCGCTGGCCACCACGTCGGCGGCGTGCCCAAGGGACGCCTGTTCCCGACCTCGCGCGACGAACTGCTGGAAAGCGCGGCCTTGCTCGATTCGGTCCATCGTGGCGAGCTGGACGCGCTGATCATGCCGCCGGCGCCGCTGGACGTGCTCGCGCAGCAGGTCGTGGCCGAGGTCGCCTGCCGCGAATGGGACGAGGACGCGCTGTTCGCGCTGGTGCGTCGCGCCTGGCCGTACGCCGCGCTTCCGCGCAAGAGCTTCGACGAGGTGGTGCGGATGCTGGCCGACGGCTTCAGCACCCGCTACGGCCAGCGCGCGTCGTACCTGCATCGCGACGCGGTCCACCGCAGGCTGCGCGGGCGCAAGGGCGCGCGCCTGACCGCCACGCAATCGGGCGGCACCATTCCCGATGTCGGCGACTACACCGTGCTGCTGGAACCGCAGGCGATCACGATCGGCACGGTCAACGAAGACTTCGCCATCGAGAGCCTCGCCGGCGACGTGTTCCAGCTCGGCAACGCGAGCTACCGGATCCTGCGGGTCGAGTCCGGCCGCCTGCGCGTGCAGGACGCCGAGGGCGCGCCGCCGAGCATCCCGTTCTGGCTGGGCGAGGCGCCGGGCCGCAGCATCGAACTGTCGGCCAGCGTGTCGCGTTTCCGCGAACTGCTGCAGGCGAAGCTGGAAGGCGAGGGCGAGGCGGGCGCGCTGCGCTGGCTGCGCGTGGAACTCGGCATGGGCGAAGCCGCGGCCGCGCAGGTGGTCGCCTATGCCCTGGCGCAACTGGCCGGGTTCGGCATGCTGCCGACGCAGCGGCGCATCGCGCTGGAACGCTTCTTCGACGAATCCGGCGGCACCCAGCTCGTCATCCATTCGCCCTACGGCAGCCGCATCAACAAGGCCTGGGGACTGGCGCTGCGCAAGCGCTTCTGCCGCAAGTTCAATTTCGAGCTGCAGGCGGCGGCGACCGAGGACGCGATCGTGCTGTCGCTCTCGACCAGCCATTCGTTCCCGTTGATCGAGGTGATGGGTTACCTGCACTCGTCCAGCGCCGAACAGGTGCTGGTGCAGGCGCTGCTGGACGCGCCGCTGTTTCCCGCGCGCTTCCGCTGGAACGCGACCAATGCCTTGGCGCTGCCGCGCTTCAGCGGCGGCAGAAAGGTCGCGCCGCAGCTGCAGCGGATGAAGTCCGAGGACCTGATGGCCACCGTGTTCCCGGACCAGGTGGCCTGTCTGGAGAACATCGTCGGCGAACGCCAGGTGCCCGACCATCCGCTGGTCGCGCAGACCCTGCAGGATTGCCTGCACGAGGCGATGGACGTGGACGGCTGGCTGGCGCTGCTGCGCGCGCTGGAGGCGGGCGAAGTCGAGGTCGTCGCGCGCGACCTGACCGGCCCGTCGCCGTTCGCGGCGGAAGTGCTGGGCGCGCGGCCGTATGCCTTCCTCGACGACGCGCCGCTGGAGGAACGCCGCACCCGCGCGGTGCAAACGCGCGGTTTCCATGCGACGCAGGCGGAAGACCTCGGCCGGCTCGACCCCGGCGCGATCGAAGGCGCGCGCGAGGATGCCTGGCCGCAACCGCGCGATGCCGACGAGATGCACGAGGCGTTGATGCAGCTCGGCGCCGCGACGGCCGGCGAAGCCGAAGCCTCGGGCTGGGATGGATTGCTGTCGCAGCTGGCATCGGCACGACGCGCGACTCGCGTTGTCATCCTGAGCGCCAGCGAAGGACCTGCTGTTGCGGGCGGCAATGAAAAGCAGGTTCTTCGCTACGCTCGGAATGACAGCATCTGGACCACCGCCGAACGCCTGCCGCAACTGCTCGCCCTGCATCAGCGCGCGACGTGCGAGCCATGCATCGACGTGCCGGGCGATTACGCGCGCGACTGGACGCGCGAGGACGCGTTGCGCGAACTGGCGCGCGGCCGCCTCAGTGGCATGGCGGTGACCACGGCCGCGGCCATCGCCGATGCGCTGGCGGTGGAACGCGGGGACGTCGACTTCGCGCTGCTCGCGTTGGAGCAGGAAGGCTACGTGATGCGCGGGCGCTTCACCCCCGGCGCAAGCGACGACGAATGGTGCGAACGCCACCTGCTGGCGCGCATCCATCGCAACACCCTGGGCCGGTTGCGGCGCGAGATCGAACCGGTGGACGTGCGCGATTACGTGCGCTTCCTGTGCGACTGGCAGCGCCTGTCGCCGGCGACGCGGGTGCAGGGGCCGGAGGCGCTGGCCGGCGTGCTGGCGCAGCTGGAAGGCTTCGAAGCCGCCGCCGGCGCATGGGAATCCGAATTGCTGCCGGCGCGCGTGAAGGACTATTCCATCGCCTGGCTGGACGACCTGTGCACTGCCGGGCGCATCGCCTGGACGCGGTTGCGCGCGGGCGGCGATTCGCTGGTGCGCGCGGCGCCGATCGTGCTGCTGCCGCGTCGCGAACTGCCGCTGTGGTCGCGGCTGGCGGCTGCGCAATCGGCGGAGGACGCGCCCTTGTCTTCGCGCGCGCAGAAGGTCGCCGATTGCCTGCGCGAACGCGGCGCGCTGTTCTTCGACGAACTGCTCGATGCCGCGCACCTGCTGGAAACCGAACTGGAGGACGCGCTGGCCGAACTGGTCGCGCGCGGGCAGGCGGGTTGCGACAGCTTCTCCGGACTGCGCGCGCTGTTGCTGCCGGCGGCGAAGAAACCCGCCGGCTACATGCGGCGCGGAGGCCGGCGGGCATCGCTGACCGGCATCGCCGATGCGGGAAGGTGGTCGTTGATCGGGCGATCCCGCGTAGGGGCGACCGGCGGGTCGCCCCTGCAGAATGACGACATCGAACACATCGCGCGCGTGTTGCTGCGTCGCTACGGCGTGGTCTGCTGGCGCCTGCTCGAACGCGAGGCGCCCTGGCTGCCGCCGTGGCGCGAACTGCTGCGCGAATACCAGCGGCTGGAAGCGCGCGGCGAGATCCGCGGCGGGCGTTTCCTCGGCGGCGTGGTCGGCCAGCAATTCGCCCTGCCGGAAGCGGTGGCCGCGTTGCGCAGCGTGCGCAAGCGCGCGCACGACGGCGCGATGATCGCGGTTTCCGCCAGCGATCCGCTCAACCTGCTCGGCGGCATCCTCGCCGGCGACAAGGTGCCGCGCCAGCCCGGCGCGCGCCTGCTGTTGCGCGACGGCGTTCCGGTCGCGACGCTGGTCGCGGGCGAGTTCAGGCCGCTGGTCGAGCTGTCGCCCGCCGACGCGCACGCGGCGCGGATGGCCTTGCTGCGCGATCCGGCCGCGCGTTTCGATCCCGTTCCCGCGCCGGGTTCGCGGCCGATGGCCGATCCGCTCGGCCTGCATCGCTGATGGCGGAAACGACAACGCCGCCTTGCGGCGGCGTTGCGTGATGGCTTCGATTCGCGATCAGTTCGCGGTCAGGCCGCGGCGTTCCAGCAGCGGCTGGATGTCCGGGTCGCCGCCGTAGAAGTTCTTGAACAGTTCCATCGCGTCCACGCTGCCGCCGCGCGAAAGCAGCATCTCGCGGAAGCGGTCGCCGTTGGCGCGGGTCAGGCCGCCGTGGTCGCGGATCCACTTCGCGGTGTCGGCATCCAGCACTTCCGACCAGATGTAGGCGTAGTAGCCGGCCGCGTAGCCTTCCATGATGTGCTTGAAGTACGGCGTGCGGTAGCGCGGCGGCACCGCGGCGTAGTCCAGGCCGATGTCGTGCAGCGCCTTGGCCTCGTAGGCCATGACACCGTCCGCGGCGGGGATCGCCGAGGCCGGCACCTGGTGCCACTTCTGGTCGAGCATCGCGGCGCCGAGGTATTCGGTGGTGGCGAAGCCTTCGTTGAACTTCGACGCGGCCATCACCTTGTCCAGCAGCTCCTTCGGCATCGGCTCGCCGGTCTGCCAGTGCTTGGCGTAGTTCGCGAGCACGATCGGGTCGTCGGTCCACATCTCGTTCACCTGCGACGGGTACTCGACGAAGTCGCGCGGCACGTTGGTTCCGGAGAAATACGGGTACTTCACGTTCGAGAACATGCCGTGCAGCACGTGGCCGAATTCGTGGAACGCGGTGTTGGCGTCGTCCCAGGTCATCAGCGAGGGCTTGCCCGGCGTGGGCTTGGTCACGTTGAGGTGGAACGCGATCACCGGGTGCGTGCCCATCAGGTCGGACTGGTCGACGTAGGAGCTCATCCACGCGCCGCCTTGCTTGGAGGAGCGCGCGTACGGATCGACGATGATGATCGCGAGCTTGCTGCCGTCCTCGTTGAACACGTCGTAGGTCTGCACGTCCTCCTGGTAGACCGGCAGGTCGGTGCGGCGCTTGAAGGTCAGGCCGTACAGCTTGTTGGCGGCGAAGAACACGCCGTTGTTGAGGACGTTGTTGAACTCGAGGTAGGGCTTGATCTGGTTTTCGTCGTAGTCGTACTGCGCCTTGCGCACCTTTTCGGTGTAATACGCCCAGTCCCACGGCTGCAGTTCGAACGATGCCTCGCCCCTGGCCTTCTGCTCGCTGTCGATCATCGCCTGCAGCACCGCGCCTTCCTTGCGCGCGTTGGCGACGGCGGCCGGCGCGATCTTGCCGAGCATCGCGTTCACCGCTTCCGGGTTCTTCGCGGTCTCGTCGGCGAGGGCGAAGGCCGCGTAGTTCGGGTAGCCCATGATCGCGGCGCGTTCGGCGCGCAGCTTCATCAGCCTGGAGATCGGCGCGGTGTTGTCCCACTTGCCGCCGTGGCTGCCGCGATCGACCGACGCGTGGTACAGGCGCTCGCGCAAAGCACGGTTCTCCAGTTGCGCTTCCAGCGGCTGGCCGGTGGTGTTGACCAGGGCGATGCGATACTTGCCGTCCAGGCCCTTGGCCTTGGCGTCGTCGGCCAGGCCCTGGATCTGCTCGTCGCTGAGGCCGGCCAGTTGGTCGCGCGAATCCACGATCACCGCCGAGGCGTTGGCTTCGGCCAGCACGTTCTGGGTCAGCTCGGTCTGCAGCGAGGCGATTTCCGCGTTGATCTTCTTGACCTGTTCCTTCTGCGCAGGGCTGAGGTTGGCGCCGGAATGGACGAAGTCCTCGTAGTACTTCTCGACCAGGCGCACGCCCTGCGGGTCGAGGCCGAGGTCGGCGCGCTTCTCGTACAGCGCCTTGATCCGCGCGAACAGCTTGTCGTTGAGGTAGATGCTGTCGTGCTGGGCCGCGAACTTCGGCGAATACTCGGCCTCGAGCGCGTTGAGCTGGTCGTTGGTGTTGGCGCCGGTCAGGTTGAAGAACACGTAGGACGCGCGCGAGAGCACCTGCCCGGAGCGTTCCATCGCGAGGATGGTGTTGTCGAAGGTCGGCGCTTCGGGATTGTCGGCGATCTTCGCGATCTCGACCTTCTGCTCGGCCATGCCGCGGTCGAAGGCGGGCGCGAAGTCGGCGTCCTTGATCCTGTCGAACTGCGGGTAGTTGAACTCGAGCGTGCTCGGGGCGAAGAAGGGATTCTGGGTCTGCGCTTGCTGGGTCATGGCGGCATGGTCGTGGGACTGGGCGGCGACGGGGCCGGCGAGGCAGGCGGCGACGGCGAGCGCGAGGGCGCAGGCGACGGGGCCGACGGGCGAACGGTTCATGGTGCGGTTCCTCGGGGTGAAGTCCCCAGCCTAGCCGAGGCGGGGCCGGGGCGCCCATGACGAAAGGCACGGGCGAGCCGTGGACCGAGCCGGGATCGACGAGAAAACGCTTTCAGGGCCATTGTCGCGTCGGTGCAGCGATGGCGCCCTGTAGGAGCGACGGAAGTCGCGACCGCGACGACCGGCCGGGAACGAGAAGGCCGGCAACGCGGGTCTGGATTTCATGCGAGCGGCCTAATTGCCCCACTCCCCATCTTCCAGCCCTCTTCCGGCCTGCGGCCACCTTCTCCCACAAGGGGAGAGGGAACGCAGCATCGCGGCAGTCCTTCGATTCGCCGCAAACAAAAACGCCGCCTTCCGGCGGCGTTTTTGCGCCTGCCGCAAGCGGACTTACGGCGAGTCCAGCCCGCGATCCTTCTTCATCGCATCCACGTTCGGGTCGCGGCCGCGCCAGTCGCGGTACATCGTCGCCAGGTCCTCGGTATTGCCGCGCGAGAGCACCATCTGCCGGAAGCGGTCGCCGTTGGCGCGGGTCAGGCCGCCGTGCTCGTCGAACCAGGCGAAGGCGTCGTCGGCCAGCATCTGCGTCCACGCATAGGCGTAGTAGCCGGCCGCGTAGCCGTTGCCCCAGATGTGCATGAAGTAGCTGGAACGGTAGCGCGGCGGCACGTACGACAGGTCGGTGCCGTTCTTCTTCAACGCCGCCGCCTCGAACGCGTCCACGTCCTGCCTGGGCGCGTCCGCCGGCAGGGTGTGCCAGGACATGTCCAGCAACGCCGCCGAGATCGCCTCGGTCACGTCGTAACCCTTGTTGAAGGTGCTGCTCTTCTTGATCTTGTCGACCAGTTCCTGCGGCATCGGCGCGCCGGTCTGGTAGTGCCTGGCGTAGTGCGCGAAGACGGAGGGTTCCAGCGCCCAGTGCTCGTTGAACTGCGACGGGAACTCGACGAAGTCGCGCGCGGTGGCGGTGCCCGAGAGGCTCGGGTATTCCTGGTCGGCGAACATGCCGTGCAGCGCGTGCCCGAATTCGTGGAACATCGTGGTCACGTCGTCGAAGCTCAGCAGCGCCGGCTGCCCGGGCGCGGGCTTGGTGAAGTTGGTGACGTTGTAGATGACCGGCTTGGTGCCGAGCAGCTTCGACTGCCCGACCAGGTTGTCCATCCACGCGCCGCCGGACTTGTTGTCGCGCTTGAAGTAGTCGCAGTAGAACAGCGCCAGCGACTTGCCGTTCGAATCGAACACCTCGAACACGCGCACGTCCGGCTGGTACACCGGCAGGTCGTGGCGTTCCTTGAAGTCCAGCCCGTACAGCTGGTGCGCGGCGTAGAACACGCCGTTCTCGAGCACGTTGTCCAGTTCGAAGTAGGGCTTGATCTGCGACTCGTCGAGGTCGTATTTGGCCTTGCGCACCTGCTCGGCGTACAGCTGCCAGTCCCACGGCTGCAGCTGGAACTTGCCGCCGTCCTTGTCGATCATCGCCTGGATGTCGGCGGCCTCGCGCTTCGCCCGCGAGGTCGCCGGCGGCACCAGCGCGTCGAGGAACTTGAGCGCGGTCTGCGGCGTCTTCGCCATCTGGTCCTCGAGCTTCCATGCCGCGTAGCTGTCGTAGCCGAGCAGCTTCGCCTGCTGCGCGCGCACCTGCGCGATGCGGGAGATGGTGTCGCGGGTGTCGTTGGCGTCGCCGTGCTCGGTGCGCAGCCACGAGGCCTTGAACAGCTGCTCGCGCACGTCGCGGTCGGTGAGCGACTGCAGCGCCGGCTGCTGGGTGGTGTTCTGCAAGGGGATGACCCACTTGCCGTCGAGCTTGCGGTCGGCCGCGGCCTGCGCGGCGGCGTCGATCTCGGCGTCGCTCAGGCCGGCGAGCCTGGCCTTGTCCTCGACCACCAGCGCGCCGGCCTTGGTCCCGGCCAGCAGCTTGTTGACGAAGGCGGTGTCGAGGGTCGATTCCTCCTTGTTCAGTTCCTTCAGCTTCGCCTTGTCCGCGTCGGACAGGCGCGCGCCGTGGTGGACGAAGTCGAGGTAGTCGTACTCGACCAGGCGCTTCGATTCGGGATCGAGCTTCAGCGCGTCGCGCTGCTTGTAGATCGCCTCGATGCGCGCGAACAGCTTCGGGTCGAGGTAGATCGCGTCGAAGTGCGCGGCCAGCAGCGGCGCCACGTCCTCCTGGGTCTTCTGCAGCGCGTCGTCGGTGTTGGCCGAGGTCAGCGCGTTGAACGCCATGTTCACGCGCGACAGCATCTGCCCGCTCTTCTCCAGCGCGACGAAGGTGTTCTCGAACGTGGGCGCGGCCGGGTTGTCGGCGATCGCCCGCACCTCGGCCAGGTGCCGGCGCATCGCCTCGGCGAAGGCGGGCGCGAAGTCGGCGTCCTTGATCCGGGCGAAATCCGGCGCCTGGAACGGCAGCGCGCTCGGCGCGTCGAAGGGATTGGCGCTCGCGGCGGCGGGCGCGTCCGCGGCGCGTGCGGCCGGCGCCGAAGCGGCGAAGCAGGCGGCGACGGCGAGCGCGAGGGCGCAGGCGACGGGGCGGCCGGCGGGAAGGCGGTTCATGGCGGATCCTCACTCCTGGCGAAGCCGCCAAGCCTAGCGGAGGCGGGATGAAGGCGCCCATGACGGAAGGCAGGGGCGCCCGCGCCGGAATGTCCTGCGGCGCGGCGCGCGTTGGCATCGGCAGGGCGCGCGTGCGCATGTCGCCGCGCGGGCAGTAGCATGTACGCACACTTCCCGGAGCAAGGCATGGCCACCGCCTACGATTTCAGCGCCCGCGACATCCAGGGCCACGAGCAAGCGCTTTCCGACTATCGCGGCAAGGTGCTGCTGGTCGTCAACGTCGCGTCGAAATGCGGCTTCACCCCGCAATACGCCGGCCTCGAGGAACTGTGGAAGACCTATCGCGAGCGCGGGCTGGTGGTCCTGGGCTTTCCGTGCGACCAGTTCGGCCACCAGGAGCCGGGCGACGAGGCCGAGATCCGGAACTTCTGCTCGCTCACCTACGACGTGGATTTCCCCATGTTCGCCAAGGTCGAGGTCAACGGCGGCGGCGCGCATCCGCTGTGGAAGTGGCTGAAGGACGAAAAGGGCGGCCTGCTCGGCATCGACGCGATCAAGTGGAACTTCACCAAGTTCCTGGTCGGGCGCGACGGCAAGGTGATCAAGCGCTATCCGCCGACCGACAAGCCCGAATCCCTGGCCAAGGATATCGAGGCCGCGCTGGCCGCATGACATGAGCCGGGATGTGCCGTATCGCATCGGCTACCACAGGGAAGGCGGCCTGCTGCGGGCGCACGTCACCGGCGTGAACGGTAGTCTCGAGACCACGCTGGCGTACTGGAACGCGCTGGCGGCGGAAGTACGCCGGCTGCCGCCGAACGCGCTGCTGGTGGTGGACGACATGGAAGGCGACCCGCCGCCGCCGGAGCAGATCGCGCAGTTCGTGCGCGAGATGGTGGGCAAGGGCTTCGAGGGCATCCGCGTGGCCTACGTCGAGGCGCATGCGCACCAGGTCGCGGACGTCGAGCATGGCGAGATCATCGCGCGCGAGCTCGGCTTCGATGCGCGCGTCTTCGACAACGAATCGCACGCGCGGATCTGGCTGCGCCACGGCCAGGCCTGAGCCTCCGGCCCGCTTCCCGACCGATTCACTTTTCGACGAACGCGCGCTCGAACACGTATTGCCCGGGCGTGCCGATGCGCGGCGAGGCGGCGAATCCGCGCGCATCGAGGATGGCGCGGAAATCGGCCAGCATCTGCGGGCTGCCGCAGATCATCGCGCGGTCGCGTCCGGCATCGAGCGGGTCGAGCCCGAACGACGCGGCGATGCGGCCGTCCTCGAGCATCGCGGTGATGCGACCGCGATGGTCGCGCCCGGCGACCTCGAACGGCTCGCGCGAGACCGCGGGGAAGTACAGCAGCCTGCCGCGGATCGCGTCGCCGAGGAATTCGTGCTGCGGCAGCTCGCGTTCGATGTAGTCGCGGTAGGCGAGGTCCTCGGCGCCGCGCACGCCGTGGCACAGCACCACGCGTTCGAAGCGTTCCCAGGTCTCCGGGTCCTTGATCACCGCCAGCCACGGCGCGAGCCCGGTGCCGGTGCCGAGCAGGTACAGGTTGCGGCCCGGGTGCAGGTCGGAAACGAGCAGCGTGCCGGTGGGCTTGCGCCCGATCAAAATGCTGTCGCCCGGCTTCACGTGTTGCAGGCGCGAGGTCAGCGGCCCGTCCTGCACCTTGATGCTGAAGAACTCGAGCTGCTCCTCCCAGTTCGCGCTGGCGATGGAATACGCGCGCATCAGCGGCTTGCCGTCCACCTCCAGCCCGATCATGACGAACTGGCCGTTGTCGAAACGGAAGCCGTCGTCGCGGGTGGTGGTGAAGCTGAAGTACGCGTCCGTCCAGTGGCGGACGTCGAGCACCGTTTCGGTGCCGAAGGGGGAGGCCATGCGCGGGGGGATGTTGCGGTGCTGGCGCGCATTTTACGCCGCGCCGGGCGAATGGCGTTTGACCTGGAGCAAACGCCGGGCAGGCATCATGGGCCATGGACGCGACCGCGGCGGGCACACTCTGGACGATCGGCCATTCCACCCGCGGCTGGGAGGAATTCGAGGCCTTGCTGCGCGAAAACGGCATCCAGGCCCTGGTCGACGTGCGCCGTTTCGCCGGTTCGCGCCGCAACCCGCAGTTTTCGCCGGAGGCGATGGCGCCGGCGCTGGCCGCGGCCGGCATCCGCTACTGGCCGCTGCCGGCGCTGGGCGGACGCCGCGACCCGCTGCCGGATTCGCCCAACCGCGCGTGGCGGGTCGATGCCTTCCGCGGCTATGCCGATTACATGGCGACGGCCGACTACATCCGTGCCCGCGACGCGCTGATGGAAGCCGCGGCGAACGAACGCTGCTGCGTGATGTGCGCCGAGGCGGTGTGGTGGCGCTGCCACCGGCGCCTGATCGCCGACGATTTCGTCGCGCGCGGCTGGCGCGTGCTGGACATCATGGGACCGGGCAAGGTCGAAGCGCACGCGCCCAACCCGGATGCGGTGCTGGTCGATGGGGTGCTGCGCTATCCGGGGCCGCAGGCTTCGTTGTTGTAGGAGCGCCCATTTGGGCGCGACCGCCGAAGTCGCGCCTTGAAAGGCGCTCCTACAACAGCGGCAATACCGCGACAGGCCTTTGCGGGAACACGGGTCGCGGCTAAAGCCGCTCCTACAGGAGGAATGGGAATCACCGGTAACCGGCCGCCTGCAATTCGAACAATTCGGCGTAGCGGCCGCCCTGCGCCATCAGCTGCGCGTGGGTGCCGCTGGCCTCGACCTTGCCGTTGGCCAGCACCAGGATGCGGTCGGCCATGCGCACGCTGCTGAAGCGGTGCGAGATCAGCACCGCGGTACGCCCTTCGCTCAGGTCCTTGAAGCGCTGGAACACCTCGAACTCGCTGCGCGCGTCCAGCGCCGCGGTCGGCTCGTCGAGGATCATCACCTGCGCGTCGCGCATGTAGGCGCGCGCGATCGCGATCTTCTGCCACTGCCCGCCGGAGAGGTCCACGCCGGTCTTGAAGCGGCGCCCGATCAGCTGGTCGTAGCCGTTCGGCAGCGAGGCGACCACCTCGTCGGCCATGCCCTTGCGCGCGGCCTCGGCGATGCGCTCGCGGTTGTCCATGTCCGCGACGTCGCCGACGCCGATGTTCTCGCCGGCGCTGAGGTGGTAGCGCACGAAGTCCTGGAAGATCACGCCGATGTTCGCGCGCAGGTCGTCGAGGTCGTAATCCTTCAGGTCGCGGCCGTCGAGCAGGATGCGGCCCTCGTCCGGGTCGTACAGCCGCGCCAGCAGCTTCACCAGCGTGGTCTTGCCGGCGCCGTTCTCGCCGACCAGCGCCAGCACCTCGCCCGCGCGCAACTCGAAGTCCACGCCGCGCAGCGCCCACTTCTCGGCATCGGGATAGCGGAAACCGACGTTCTCGAACGCGAAGCCGCGCGCGATCGGCTTCGGCACCGGCAACGCGCCGGGCTTGCTCGCGATTTCCGGCTTGATCTCGTAGAACGAATACAGGTCCTCGAGGAACAGCGCCTGCCCGGCGACCTGCGAGAAGCCGACCAGCAGGTTCTCCAGCAGGTTGCCGAGCTGGCGGAAGCTGCCGGCGAGGAAGGTCAGGTCGCCGATCGAGAAATCGCCCTTGACCGTGCGCCAGGCGATGTAGACGTAGGCCGTGTAGTAGCCGAGCGTGCCCAGCGCGGAGAGCAGCGTGCCCCAGAACGCGCGCCGCGCGGCCAGCGCCTTGTTGGCGAGGAACAGTTGCCGCGACAGCGTGCGGAAGCGTTCGATGAAGAAGCGGTTGAGGTTGAAGATCTTCACTTCCTTCGCGGTCTCGACGCTGGCGCCCATCTGCCGCACGTAGTCGAGCTGGCGCCGTTCCGGCGTCCACTGGAAGTTGAGCGTGTAGTTGATCGCGTTGAAGTGCGATTCGCCGACGAACGCCGGGATCATCGCGACCGCGAGCAGCAGCATCAGCCACGGCGCGTACGCGACCAGGCCGACGGCGAAGCTGACCACGGTGACCGCGGTCTGCGCCTGCCCGAACAGCTGGCTGAGCAGGTTCATCCGGCCCATCGTCTGCCGCCGCGCGCGGTCGAGCTGGTCCTGCAGGTCCGGGTCCTCGAAATCCTCCAGGTCCAGCGTCGCCGCGTGTTCCATCAGGCGGATGCTGGTCTCGTTCGAGAACTTCTCCGACAGCACCGAATCGACGTAGGCGATCAGCCGCCCGAACAGGTCCGAGGCGATCGCCAGGGCGAATTCCAGCGCCAGCAGCTGCACCAGGTGCGAGAGTTCGCCGCTGTGCCAGGCGGCGGCGAGGGTGTCGTGCGGCAGCCGCGCGCCGACCAGGCGCACGGCTTCGTCGATGATCAGCTTGCCGACGTAGAGCGTGGCCACCGGCATCAGCGCGCGCACCAGGCGCAGGGCCAGGCTGGCGCTGGTCAGCCACGGGCTGCTGGCCCAGATCTCGCGCAGGAACGGCGGCAGGTTGCGCATCGCGCCGAAGCGCTGGCGCAGGTCGAGTTGCGGAGGCGGGAGGGGAGGGGGCATCCGCTCAGCCCCACCAGAACGCAGTGGCGATGATCGCGTACACCGCGACCAGCGCCGCGCCTTCGATCCAGTTGGATTCGCCGTCGAAGGTGATGAAGGCGCTGATGATCACCGCCAGCGCCACCGACACCACCAGCATCGGCGGGAACACCAGGGTGAGCGGCGCGAAACCCAGCGCTTGCGAGGCGATCACCAGCACCGGCGCCAGCACCAGCGCGATCTGCAGCGGCGAATTGATGATCACCGAGAACGCGTATTCCGAACGCCCGGCCGCGGCCAGCTGGATGCCGACCACGTTTTCCACCGCATTGCCCGCGATGGCGACGATCACCAGGCCGGCGAACGCGTCGGAGATGCGCAGCGCCGCCATCGCCGGTTCCAGCGCATCGACGAACCAGTCCGACACCAGCGCCGCCAGCGCCGAAGCCACGGCCAGCAGGCCCACCGCCAGCGCCAGCGGCCAGCGCGGCGGTTCGTGCTGCATCGCCGGAATCGCCGCCTCGTCCTTGTCCCGTTTCAGCGATGCCGGCAGCGTCAGCACGAACAGCAGCAACAGCACGCACGACACGATCAGCGACAAGGCGTTCTCGTGTTCGGCCGCCGGGGTGTGCACGTAGAAGGCGAGGGAAGGCAGCACCATCGCCACCACCGACAGCACCATCAGCACGATGGTGCCGCGCGCGCGCGCCGAATCGAGTTTCTGGTGGCCGTGCTTGAGGCCGCCGACCACGAACGCCATGCCCATGATCAGCAGCAGGTTGGCCAGGATCGAACCGATCAGGGCCGCCTGCACCACCGCCACCAGCCCGGCCTTGAGCGCGAACAGGGCGATGAACAGTTCCGGCAGGTTGCCCAGCGCCGACTGCAGCACGCCGGTGGCACCGGCGCCGAAGCGGTCGCCCATCTGCTCGACGCTGCGCCCGACCAGCGAGGCCAGCAGCGCGACCGCGATCGCCGAGCAGGCGAAGGCCGCCACCGCGCCGCCGCCGAGGTAATGGGTGGCGGCGGCCAGCGCGACGGCGATCGCGCCGCCGACCAGGACGATCAGGTCGGAACGGATGAAGGTCCTGGAGGATGCGTGCATCGCGATAGTGTCCGGGCGGCGCGTCGGCGGTGGGTGAACGCTAAAATAGCGGCTTCGCCCCATGCCCGCCGCCATGACCCGCACGCCTTCGCTTTCGACCGGTCCGGTTTCGATCCGGCAGGAAGACCTGATCCAGTCCGTCGCCGACGCCCTGCAGTACATCTCGTACTACCACCCGGTCGATTACATCCGGAATCTTTCCGCGGCCTACGAACGCGAGGAATCGCCGGCGGCGAAGGACGCCATCGCGCAGATCCTGATCAATTCGCGCATGTGCGCCGAAGGCCACCGCCCGATCTGCCAGGACACCGGCATCGTCACCGTGTTCCTCGAGATCGGCATGGACGTGCGCTGGGACGACGCGACCATGGGCGTGGAGGACATGGTCCACGAAGGCGTGCGCCGCGCCTACAACCATCCGGACAACAAGCTGCGCGCGAGCGTGCTGGCCGATCCCGCCGGCAAGCGCACCAACACGAAGGACAACACGCCGGGCGTGGTCAACGTGAAGGTCGTTCCCGGCAATACGGTGGAGGTGATCGTCGCGGCGAAGGGCGGCGGCTCGGAGGCGAAGAGCAAGTTCGCGATGCTCAATCCCTCCGATTCCATCGTCGACTGGGTGCTGAAGACGGTGCCGACGATGGGCGCCGGCTGGTGCCCGCCGGGCATGCTCGGCATCGGCATCGGCGGCACCGCGGAGAAGGCGATGCTGCTGGCCAAGGAAGCGCTGATGGAGCCGATCGACATCGTCGAGCTGCAGCAACGCGGCGCGTCCAATCGCGCCGAGGAATTGCGCCTGGAGCTGTACGACAAGGTCAACGCGCTCGGCATCGGCGCGCAGGGCCTGGGCGGGCTGACCACGGTGCTCGACATCAAGGTCAAGGATTACCCGACCCACGCGGCGAACCTGCCGGTGGCGATGATCCCGAACTGCGCGGCCACGCGCCACGCGCATTTCACCCTCGACGGCAGCGGTCCGGTGATGCTGGAACCGCCGTCGCTGGAGGATTGGCCCAGGCTCACCTATTCGCCTCAGAACGCGCGTCGCGTCGACCTCGACACGGTGACGAAGGAGGATGTCGCCAGCTGGAAGCCCGGCGAAGTACTGCTGCTCAACGGCAAGCTGCTGACCGGACGCGACGCCGCGCACAAGCGCATGGTCGAGATGCTCGATCGCGGCGAGCAACTGCCGGTCGACCTGCACGGCAAGTTCATCTACTACGTCGGCCCGGTCGATCCGGTGCGCGACGAGGTCGTCGGCCCCGCCGGTCCGACCACCGCCACGCGCATGGACAAGTTCACCGAGCAGGTGCTGGCGCAGACCGGGCTGATGGGCATGGTCGGCAAGGCCGAACGCGGCCCGGTCGCGATCGAGGCGATCAGGAAGCACCGCTCCGCCTACCTGATGGCGGTCGGCGGCGCGGCCTACCTGGTGTCGAAGGCGATCAAGGCGGCGAAGGTCGTGGGTTTCGCTGACCTCGGCATGGAGGCGATCTACGAATTCGAGGTCAAGGACATGCCGGTCACCGTCGCGGTGGATGCGCAGGGCACGTCGGTGCACCAGACCGGCCCGCGTGAATGGCAGGCGAGGATCGGCAAGATTCCAGTCGTGGTGGCGTAAGCGCGGGCGCGATCCTCCATACGGCTGCGTGTGCGGGACGGGAGTGGTACAACGCTGGCGACGCGGCCGGGGAATGCGACCGCGGATGCGTCCCGCCATGCCGATGTCGGACGCGTTGCCCACCGCCCATCACCGAAGGTCACGCCATGCGCCCGACGAAACCCTGCCTGCTCGCCGCCACCATCGCGCTCGCCGTATCCGCTGCCGGCGCGCACGCCGCCAAGCCGCAAGCGCGGTCCATGCAGGCGACGAACCTGACGCGCAATGTCGTCGCGCCCGAGGCCGGCATCGCCCGCCGCGACGGCCGCTACAGCGCCGACGGCGCCGCCATCGTCCTGTACGCGCCCGGGTTCTTCGCCCCCAACCACTTGTCCAGGTCGGCCAGCCCCGAACAGGTCAAGGCCAGCGCCGCGAGCTCGGCCTACGACTACCTCGTCGCGCGCCATGCCGACCTCGGCCTGGGCGATCGCGACCTCGCCGACCTGCAGCAGGTCGGCGTGCGCAGGCTGTCCGGCCTGTCGGTCGTGCGCTATCGGCAGAGCGTCGGCGGCATGCCGGTGTTCGGCAGCGACATCGCCGTCAGCGTGCGCGACGACGGCACCATCCTCTACGTCAGCAACGACAGCGTGCGCAAGCTCGCGCCGCTGGCCGCGGCCCCGGCGGCGACGCTGTCGGCGGATCGCGCGTCCGCCGTCGCCCGCGCCTACCTCGGCACCCAGGCGCAGGCCTCGCGGGTCGAGCGGATGGCGTACCGCGACCGCCAGGCGAACACCCGCCAGGTCTGGCGCGTGCGCGCGAACCACTGGGACGTGCTCGTCGATGCGTCCAGCGGCGAGGTGCTGCGCGCGCAGGACATGCGCCAGTACGCGCGGCCGGTGACCTCGGGCGTCGGCCAGGTGTTCGTGCCGGATCCGCTCTCGTCCGCACGCGCGAGCTACGGCGACGCGGGCTACGTCGACGGCAACAACGCGAACACGCCGCAGCTGGCTTCGCAGCTGAAGAAGGTCGTGCTGCGCGCGATCCGCTTCGACGCGACCTCGGGCCTGTACAGCCTGGCCGGGCCGTACGCGACGTGCCGCAACCTCGAGGCCCCGAACGACGCCGCCTGCCCGAGCCAGGCGAGCAGGGCGTTCAACTTCACCCGCGACAACATCGCCTTCGACGCGGTCAACGCGTACTACGGCATCGACACCTACATGCGCTACGTCAACATCACCCTCGGCATGGATGCGATGCCGTACCAGCATCCGCGCGGCGGCGTGCAGTTCGACCCGCACGCGATGAGCGGACAGGACAATTCCTACTACTCCGACGGCGACCTGCATTTCGGCGAGGGCGGCGTGGACGACGCGCAGGACGCCGACGTGGTGATCCACGAACTGGGCCACGGCCTGCACGACTGGCTGACGAACGGCAACCTGTCGCAGGTACAGGGCCTGTCCGAAGGCGTCGGCGATTACGTCGCGGCCGGTTACAGCCGCGACCAGCCCAACCAGTGGACGCCGGCCGATGCGCCGTATTTCTGGGTGTTCAACTGGGACGGCCACAATCCCTACTGGCCGGGCCGGGTCACCAACTGGAACGTCGGCCGCGTCTATCCGCGCGATGTCGCCAGCCAGGAAGGGCACACCGCCGGGCAGTACTGGTCCTCGTGCAACCTCGTCGCGCGCGACGCGATCGGCGGGCAGAGGATGGACAAGGCGTTCTTCACCGGCCTGGCGATGACCGGGGCTTCGACCAACCAGAAGGACGCGGCGCAGGCGGTGATC
>JBGAHT010000058.1:0-17235 GCA_044226035.1 Thermomonas sp.
CTGTCCGATCCCGACCCCGAGGCCTGCCCGGCCTGCGGCGCCAGGGGCACGGTGCACCGGCGCCTGACCGCGCCGCAGTTCCGCCTCGCCGGCGGCGGCTGGTACGAGACCGATTTCAAGAAGGACGGGAAACGCAACCTCGCCGGCGATGGCGGCGACTCGAAACCGGCGGAGTCCAGGCCCGAAGCGAAGGTTGAAGTCAAATCCGAGGCGAAGCCGCTTGCGCCCGGCAAGCCTGCAGCCGGGGATTGAGCACGGGCTTTTGCCCGTCATGCCCGCGCAGGCGGGCATCCAGCGCCTTGGCGCTTCGGCAAGCTGCACGGAAGCCACCGGATTCCCGCTTTCGCGGGAATGACGGCATAAATGCAGGGGTCCGCTGGCTTAAAATGCGCGGCCTGCCGGTCCTGCGCCGGCCCGATTCGCGTTCCGGAGTCTCCATGCGTACCCAGTTCTGCGGCCTCGTCGACGAGGCCCTGGTCGGCCAGACCGTCACCCTCTGCGGCTGGGCCGATGTCGCCCGCAACATGGGCCACCTCGTCTTCATCGACCTGCGCGACCACGAGGGCATCGTCCAGGTCGTGGCCGAGCCGTCCGACGACGGCGGCAACCGCGACGTGGTCGAAACCGCCGCGAAGACCGGTTACGAGGACTGCCTGCGCATCACCGGCACGGTGCGTCGCCGCCAGAACCCGAACCCGAAGATCCGCACCGGCCAGGTCGAAGTCGTGGCCGCGAAGATCGAGGTGTTGAACAAGGCCGAGCCGCTGCCGTTCCACGCGCACGAGAACCCGGGCGAGGACATCCGCCTGAAGTACCGCTACCTCGACCTGCGCACGCCGGACATGCAGCGCAAGATGCGCACGCGCACGAAGCTGGTCAGCGCATTGCGCGCATGGCTCGACGCGCGCGGCTTCCAGGACATCGAGACGCCGATCCTGACCAAGGCGACGCCCGAGGGCGCGCGCGACTTCCTGGTGCCCGCGCGCATGCACGAAGGCGAGTTCTACGCGCTGCCGCAGAGCCCGCAGCTGTTCAAGCAGATCCTGATGATGGCGGGCTTCGATCGCTATTACCAGATCGCGCGCTGCTTCCGCGACGAGGCCCTGCGCGCCGACCGCCAGCTCGAGTTCACCCAGCTCGACATGGAGTTCGCCTGGGTCGACGAGAAGATCGTGCAGGACACGGTCGAGGCGATGATCCGCGACGTGTTCCGCGAGGTGATGGGCGTCGAGCTCGACGCGCAGTTCCCGCGCATGACCTACGCCGAGGCGATGCGCCGCTACGGTTCCGACAAGCCCGACCTGCGCATCGCGCTGGAGCTGGTCGATGTGGCCGAACGGGTGAAAGACTGCGAATTCGCGGTGTTCACCGCCGCCGCCAACGACGCCGACGGCCGCGTCGCCGCGCTGCGCATCCCCGGCGGCGCGTCGCTCAGCCGCAAGCAGATCGACGAATACGCCGCGCACGCCGCCAAGTTCGGCGCCAAGGGCCTGGCCTACGCCAAGCTCGACGAGAGCGGCGCGGTCAATTCCCCGATCGCCAAGTTCTTCGCCGAAGGCGCGTTCGACGCGCTGCTCAAGCACGTCGGCGCGGGCAACGGCGACATCGTGTTCTTCGGCGCCGGCGCCTACAACAAGGTCAGCGACTTCATGGGCGCGGTGCGGCTGAAGGCCGGCAAGGACTTCGGCCTGGTCGCCGACGGCTGGGCGCCGCTGTGGGTCACCGACTTCCCGATGTTCGAATGGGACGAGGAGGAACACCGCTACGTCGCGCTGCACCACCCGTTCACCGCACCGGCGGTGGATTCGATCGACGACCTGCGCGCGAACGCGAAGACCGCGGTGTCGCGCGGCTACGACATGGTGCTCAACGGGAATGAAATCGGCGGCGGTTCGATCCGCATCCACAATTCGCAGATGCAGAGCGCGGTGTTCGAACTTCTCGGCATCGGCGCGGAGGAGGCGGAGGGCAAGTTCGGCTTCCTGCTCGACGCGCTCAAGTACGGCGCGCCGCCGCACGGCGGCATCGCCTTCGGCATCGACCGCATCGCCGCGCTGATGGCCGGCACCGAGTCGATCCGCGACGTCATCGCCTTCCCCAAGACCACGACCGCGCAGTGCCTGATGACCGGCGCGCCCTCGCCGGTGCCGGACAAGCAGCTGGCGGAAGTGCATGTGCAGGTGCGCGAGAAATAATCCACTCCCTCCCCTTCGTTGAAGGGGGGGGTTGGGGTGGGGTTGAAAATGCATAGCGAACACGAAAAGCACCCCCTCCCAACCTCCCCCTGCACGCAGGGGGAGGGGGAAAGCTTCACCATCCGCCGCGCGGTTCCCGCCGACGCCGAAGTCCTCGCCGAACTCGGCGCATCGACCTTCGTCGAAACCTTCGGCCATCTGTACAAGCCGGAGGATTTGCGGCATTTCCTCGACGAAAGCCACACCGCCGGGGCCTACGCGAAGACGCTGGCGAACCCCGATTACGCGCTGTGGATCGCCGAACGCGACGGCGAGGCCATCGGCTATGCGCAGGCCGGCCCGTGCGGCTTGCCGCATGCGGATGTGCGCCCCGGCGACGGCGAGCTGAAGCGCCTGTACCTGCGCCGGTCGCGGCAGAACGGCGGCACCGGCCGCGCGCTGATGGACGCGGCGATGGCATGGCTGGAACGCGACGGCCCGCGCACGCTGTGGATCAGCGTGTGGTCGGAGAACACCGGCGCGCAACGCTTCTACGCGCGCCACGGCTTCTCCTTCGCCGGCGAATACGAATTCCCGGTGGGCGAGCAGCGCGACCGCGAATTCATGTTCCGGCGCCAGCCGCGCGACGCATGAACGAAACCGTCGTGCTGGTGCACGGGCTGTGGATGCGCGGCATCACCATGCGCTGGCTGGCCACGCGCCTGCGCAGCCGCGGCTTCGAGCCGCGCACCTTCGGTTATTACAGCCTGCTGCAGGACACCGACGCGGTGGTCGCGCGGCTCGCCGATGCCTTGCGCGAACGCCCGCGCACGCACGTCGTCGCGCACAGCCTCGGCGGCCTGCTCGCGTTGCGCGCGGCCGAGCAACTGGATGCAGGCGGGCTCGGGCGCGTGGTCTGCCTGGGCTCGCCGCTGGCCGGCAGCCGCGCCGCCGCGACCATCGCGGCCAGGTTCCCGGCCGGCGCGCAACTGGTCGGCCACAACCGCGCGCTGCTGGAGTCGGGCGTGGACCACGTCCCGCGCGGCATCGAGGTCGGCGCGATCGCCGGTTGCGTGCCGCACGGGCTGGGCGGCTTCGTCGCGCATTTCGACGGCGAGCACGACGGCACCGTCGCGGTGGCGGAAACGCGCCTGCCGGGCCTCGCCGACCACGCCGTGGTGCGCGCCAGCCACAGCGGCCTGCTGTTTTCGGACGCGGCCGTGCGCCAGGCCGCGGCGTTCCTGCGCGAGGGCCGCTTCGAGCGCTGAAATGCCCCTCACCCGCCTTCGGCACCCTCTCCCCGCAGGCGGGGAGAGGGAAAGCCGGGCGCAGCGAGGCAGGGTGAGGGGCAATGCTAAAATCCGCGCCTACACGGGGCATAGACGAATCTGCATGGGACGCGGTCCTTCCATCGAAGCGCGCAAGAACGCGGTCGACGCGCAGCGCGGCAAGATCTTCACCAAGGTGATCCGCGAGATCTCGGTCGCGGCGCGCGCCGGCGGCGGCGATCCGGCCGCCAACCCGCGCCTGCGCAGCGCCATCGACAAGGGCCTGTCGGTGAACATGTCCAAGGACGTGATCGAACGCGCGATCAAGAAGGCCACCGGCGAACTCGAGGGCGTCACCTACGAGGAAATCCGCTACGAGGGCTACGCGCCCGGCGGCGTCGCGGTGATCGTCGATTGCCTCACCGACAACAAGGTCCGCACCGTCGCCGACGTGCGCCACGCGTTCACCAAGTTCGGCGGCAACATGGGCACCGAGGGCTCGGTTGCGTTCATGTTCCGCAAGCTCGGCGTGCTCAGCTACGAGGCGGGCGCGGACGAGGACGCGATCACCGAGGCCGCGATCGAGGCCGGCGCCGACGACGTGGCGGTGTACGACGACGGCGCGATCGACGTGCTGACCTCGCCCGAGGCCTTCGCCGACGTCAAGGCGGCGATGGAAGCCGCAGGCCTCGCGCCCGGCTTCGCCGAAATCACCATGCGCGCCGACAACGATTCCCCGGTCGATGGCGACACCGCGGAACAGGTGAAGAAGCTGCTCGCGTGGCTGGAAGACATGGACGACGTGCAGAACGTGTATTCCAACGCCGACCTCGGGGACGGCGCCTACGCGTAAGCGCGCAGGCCGCCCGCCATGACCAGGATCCTGGGGATCGACCCCGGCTCGCAGCGCACCGGCGTGGGCATCATCGACGTCGCTGCCGACGGTTCGATGCGCCACGTCCACCACCAGCCGCTGGTGCTGCTGCGCGCGGAATCGTTCCCGCTGCGCCTGCGCGCGCTGCTCGACGGACTGTGGGCGCTGGTCGAGGAGTATCGTCCGGACGAAGTGGCGATCGAGGAAGTGTTCCTGTCGAACAACGCGATGAGCGCGCTCAAGCTCGGGCAGGCGCGCGGCGCCGCGATCGGCGCCTGCGTCGCGCGCGACCTGCCGGTGAGCGAATACGCGGCGCGCCAGGTCAAGCTCGCGGTGGTCGGCACCGGCGGCGCGGACAAGACGCAGGTGCAGCACATGGTCGGGCTGATGCTGAGCCTGCAGGGGAAATTGCAGGCCGACGCGGCCGACGCGCTCGCGGTCGCGATCACGCACGCGCACGTGCGCGCCAGCGCGAACCGGCTCGGCGTGGATGCGCGCGCGGCATGGGGGCGGAGATGATCGGCCGTCGCGAAACAACTCCCTCCCTTTCGCGCAGCGAAGGGGAGGGTTGGGGAGGGGTGCCTTCCGCGAAGAGCAACCCCCTCCCAACCTCCCCCTGCGCTTCGCGCAAGGGGAGGGGAATGGGGAATCCAGCATGATCGGCAGGCTCAAAGGCGTCCTGATCCACAAGTCGCCCCCCTGGCTGGTGGTCGACGTGCACGGCGTCGGCTACGAGCTGGAAGCGCCGATGAGCACGTTCTACGACCTGCCGGACGTGGGCCGTGAGGTGTTCCTGTTCACCCATTACGCGCAGAAGGAAGACAGCGTGTCGCTGTACGGCTTCCTGACCGAAGCCGAGCGCCGGTTGTTCCGCGACGTGCAGAAGGTCAGCGGCATCGGCGCGAAGATCGCGCTGGCGGTGCTGTCGGGCGTCAGCGTCGGCGAATTCGCGCGGCTGGTGCAGGCCTCCGACGTGGCCGCGCTCACGCGCATCCCCGGCATCGGCAAGAAGACCGCCGAACGCATGGTGGTGGAACTGCGCGACCGCGCGGCCGACCTCGGCGCCGGCCCGGTGGCCGGCGGCCCGGAGCGGCCCGGAGATCCCCTGTCCGAAGCCGCGACCGCGCTGCAGGCGCTGGGATACAAGCCCGCCGAGGCCGAGCGCATGGCCCGTGCCGCCCGTACCGAGGGCGATGCCGCCGAAACCATCATCCGCAAGGCGCTACAGTCCGCGCTGCGCTGAGGGCAGGAATCGAATGGGCAACAACACATCCGCCACCACACCGCACGGCCCCGACGCCGGCAAGCACGGCGCCCACCCGGGCCACGGCCAGGCCGGGCTGTTCGGCCTGGTCGTCGGCGCGATCGGCGTGGTGTTCGGCGACATCGGCACCAGCCCGCTGTACACGCTCAAGGAAGCGTTCCTGCCGCACTACGGGCTGGATCCCTCCAGCCATGCCGAGGTGCTGGGCCTGCTGTCGCTGATCTTCTGGGCGCTGATGATCATGGTGACGCTGAAGTACGTCGTCATCATCATGCGCGCCGACAACGAGGGCGAGGGCGGCATCATGGCGTTGATGACGCTCGCCCAGCGCACCCTGCCCAAGGGCGGGCGCGGCGCCTACGCGGTCGGCATCCTCGGCATTTTCGGCGCGTCGCTGTTCTTCGGCGACGGCGTGATCACGCCGCCGGTGTCGGTGCTCGGCGCGCTGGAGGGCATCGAAGTCGTCGCGCCGCAGTTCCACCACTGGATCGTGCCGATCGCGGTCGTGATCATGCTGGTGCTGTTCGGCAGCCAGCGTTTCGGCACCGAAAAGGTCGGGCGCGTGTTCGGGCCGGTGACGTTGCTGTGGTTCCTGTCGATCGCCGCGATCGGCGCGATCAACATCGGGCGCTACCCGGAAGTGGTGCACGCGCTGAACCCATGGTGGGGCGTGAAGTTCTTCCTCACCCACGGCTGGCACGGCATCTTCATCCTCGGCGCGGTGGTGCTGGCGATCACCGGCGGCGAGGCGCTGTACGCGGACATGGGCCACTTCGGCGCGCGGCCGATCCGCGTGTCCTGGTACACGGTGGTGCTGCCCGCGTTGATGCTGAACTACATGGGCCAGGGCGCGCTGGTGCTGGAGAACCCGCGGGCGGTGGCCAATCCGTTCTTCATCGGGGTGCCGGACTGGGCGCAATGGCCGATGACGGTGCTGGCGACCGCCGCGGCGATCATCGCCTCGCAGGCGGTGATCACCGGCGCGTTCTCGGTGGCGCGGCAAGCGATGCAGCTGGGCTACATCCCGCGCATGCAGGTCCGCCATACCTCGCGCGACACCATCGGCCAGATCTACATCCCGGGCATCAACTGGCTGCTGATGGTGCTGGTGATCGTGCTGGTGCTGACCTTCCGCAGCTCGACCAACCTGGCTTCGGCCTACGGCGTGTCGGTGTCCGGCACGATGCTGATCGACACCCTGCTGCTGGCGCTGCTGGCGCGCGCCACCTGGCCGCGCGCGCGGCTGTGGGTGCTGCCGGTGTGCGCGGTGGTGGTGATCATCGACATCGGCTTCCTGGTCGCCAACGGCGCCAAGTTCTTCGACGGCGCGTGGTTCCCGATCGCGCTCGGCCTGATCGTGTTCACCGTGCTGCGCACCTGGCGCCGCGGCCGCGAGCTGCTGCACGAGGAAGTGCGCAAGGAAGGCATCCAGCTCGACAGCTTCCTGCCCGGGCTGATGCTGGCGCCGCCGGTGCGTGTGCCCGGTACCGCGGTGTTCCTCACCGCCGACAAGGGCGTGGTGCCGCAGGCGCTGCTGCACAACCTCAAGCACAACAAGGTGCTGCACGAGCACAACGTGATCCTGACCGTGGAAACGCTGAACGTGCCGTACGCGCCGGCGGACAAGCGGATGAAGATCGAGACCATCAGCGGCGAGGACTTCTACCGCGTGGTGCTGCGCTTCGGCTTCATGGAGACGCCGGACGTGCCGCTGGCGCTGATGCGCACCTGCGACCAGTGCGAGCTGACGTTCAACCCGATGGACACGACCTATTTCGCCAGCCGCGAGACCATCGTCGCCAGCCGCCGCCACAGCGGCATGGCCGCGTGGCGCGACAAGCTGTTCGCGGTCATGCACCGCAACGCGGCGCCGGCCACGGGCTTCTTCCGCATCCCCGGCAACCGCCTGGTGGAACTCGGGGCGCAGGTCAGCATCTAGTGTCTTCTCCTCCCTTTCGCCGCAGGCGAAGGGGAGGGCAGGGAGGGGTCGCCCTGATTCGCGAACCCCACCCCGACCCTCCCCTTGCGCTTCGCGCAAAGGGAGGGAGTGAAATGCGGCGATAATGCCGGCATGGACGAATCCCGCATCGTCGGCGCCGGCGCCACGCGAGAAGACGAAGCCGCCGAGGCCAGCATCCGGCCCAAGCGCCTCGACGACTACCTCGGCCAGCGCCCGGTGCGCGAGCAGCTCGGCGTCTACATCGAGGCCGCGCGCGGCCGCGCCGAGGCGCTCGACCACGTGCTGATCTTCGGCCCGCCGGGGCTGGGCAAGACCACGCTCGCGCACGTCATCGCCAACGAACTCGGGGTCAACCTGCGCCAGACCTCGGGCCCGGTGATCGAGAAGGCCGGCGACCTCGCCGCGCTGCTCACCAACCTGCAGCCGCACGACGTGCTGTTCGTCGACGAGATCCACCGGCTCTCGCCGGTGGTCGAGGAAATCCTGTATCCGGCGATGGAGGATTTCCAGATCGACATCATGATCGGCGAAGGCCCGGCCGCGCGTTCGATCAAGCTCGACCTGCCGCCGTTCACCCTGGTGGGCGCGACCACGCGCGCGGGCCTGCTCACCGCGCCGCTGCGCGACCGCTTCGGCATCGTGCAGCGCCTGGAGTTCTACGACGCGAACGAGCTGGCGCAGATCGTGCGGCGCTCGGCGCGGATCCTCGGCATCGATTGCGAAGGCGAGGGCGCGAACGAGATCGCGCGGCGTTCGCGCGGCACCCCGCGCATCGCCAACCGGCTGTTGCGGCGCGCGCGTGATTTCGCCCAGGTGCGCGCCGACGGGCGCATCGACCGCGCCGCCGCCGACGCGGCGATGGCGATGCTGAAGGTGGATGCGGAAGGCTTCGACGAGCTCGACCGGCGCCTGCTGCGGCTCGTGGTCGAACAGTTCGACGGCGGCCCGGTCGGGATCGAATCGCTGGCCGCGGCGCTGGGCGAGGAACGCGGCACGCTCGAGGACGTGGTCGAACCCTACCTGATCCAGCAGGGCTTCCTCGCGCGCACCGCGCGCGGGCGCATCGCCACGCGCAAGGCCTGGCACCTGCTCGGATTGAAGCCGCGTGCGGGGGAACCGGGAACCGGGAACGGGGAACCGGGAAGCCTGTTCTAGGGGAACCAAGACATGCGCATGCACGATCAAGGTGAAACGCGGACTGCCGTTCCCCGTTCCCCATTTCCCATTCCCGCTTTTCCTTAACGCATGTTCAGCCATCCGGTTCGCGTTTACTGGGAAGATACCGACGCCGGCGGCGTGGTCTACCACGCGCAGTACCTGGCCTTCCTCGAACGCGCGCGCAGCGAATGGATGCGCGCGCTGGGATACGGGCAGGAACGGCTGCGCGAGGCCCACGGCCTGGTGTTCGCGGTGCGGGCGATGCGGATCGATTTCCGCGCACCGGCGCGGCTGGACGATTCGCTCGAGGTCGCGGTCGAACTGCGCGAATGCCGGCGCGCGAGCCTGGTGCTGGCGCAGTCGATCCGGCGCGGCGAGGCCCTGCTGCTCGATGCCGAGGTGCGGGTCGCGGCGCTGGACGCGGCCACGTTCCGCCCGCGCGCGATCCCGGCGCCGCTGTTCGCGATGCTCGAACCCCTTGCCCTCCCCCGGAGCCACGCATGACCCCCGTTTCCCTCGCGCTGCAGGCCAACCCCGAGCCCTTGCCCGAGACCACGGCCGCGAGCGCCGACGCGCTGGGAAGCGCCGCCAACCACGCCGTCGCGGCGACGGGCGGCGGCCACATCGACTTCCTGCAGCTGGTGCTGCACGCCAGCCTGCCGGTGCAGCTGGTGATGCTGTTGCTGCTGTTCGCCTCGGTCGCCTCGTGGCTGATCATCTTCCGCAAGCGCAGCGTGCTCGGCCGCGCCGAACGCGAGGCGGAGCAGTTCGAGGAACGCTTCTGGTCCGGCGCGGAACTGTCCAAGCTCTACGCCGGCGCGACCGAGCGCAACCGCGACGTCGGCGGGCTGGAGGCGATCTTCGAAGCCGGTTTCCGCGAATTCAACCGCGCGCGCCAGCGCCGCGGCGGGGATTCGCGCGCGCAGCTCGAAGGCGCGCAACGCGCGATGCGCGCCACTGCCTCGCGCGAGCTCGACGGGCTCGAACACAACCTCGAGTTCCTCGCCAACGTCGGTTCCATCAGCCCCTACGTCGGCCTGTTCGGCACGGTGTGGGGGATCATGGTCTCGTTCCAGGGCCTGGCGAACGTGAAGGAAGCGACGATAGCGACCGTCGCGCCCGGCATTTCCGAGGCGCTGGTCGCGACCGCGATGGGCCTGTTCGCGGCGATCCCGGCGGTGTGGGCCTACAACCGCTTCGCGACCAAGGTCGACCGCATTTCCACGCGCTACGACGCGTTCTCCGAGGAGTTCTCCTCGATCCTGCAGCGCCAGGCGCACGTCGAGGAGTAACGCGGCGATGGCCACGACCGCTTCCTCGCGCCGCGGGCGCAAGCGCCGGCTCAAGGCCGACATCAACGTCGTGCCCTACATCGACGTGATGCTGGTGCTGCTGATCATCTTCATGGTCACCGCGCCGCTGCTCAACCTCGGCGTGGACGTCTCGCTGCCGCAGTCGAACGCGAAGTCGATCCAGGACCGCAAGGATCCGCTGATCGTGCGCGTGGACCGCGACGGCCATTACGCGCTGATCGTGCAGGGCGGGCAGCCGCAGGAACTGCCGGCCGACATGCTCGAGGCCAAGGTGAAGGCGCTGGTGGCGAACAACCGCGACATGCCGGTGTTCGTCGCCGGCGACCGCGAGGCCAACTACGAAGTCGTGCTCGACGCGATGGCGCTGCTGCAGCACGCCGGCGTGGACAAGGTCGGGCTGATGAGCCAACCGGTGGGGACGGCCGCGAAGTGAGGGAAACCCGCGCCGATACCGCGCAAGCGCTGGTGTACGCGCTGGCGCTGCACGCGTTGCTGTTCGCGCTGATGTTCCTCGGCCTGTGGTGGACGCGCGACAGCACGCCGCAGGACAGCTGGGGCGTGCCGGTCCAGGCCGAGGTGATCGACGCCAACCAGCTGTCGGCCTCGCTGCGGCGCGCGCTCAAGCAAGAGGCGGTGAAGCCGGTGCCGCCGCCGCCCGCGCCGGAACCCGCGCCGCTGCCGGAACCGGTCCCGGAAACGCCGCCGCCACCGCAACCGCTGGCGCAGGAACGCCTGCCCGAACCCGATGCCGTCGACCAGGCGGAAGTGCGCCCGGACGCGGTCTCACCCGACACGCGCCCGCGCGAACAGGACGCGAAGCAGCGCCAGGCGCAGGTCGACCTCGACCAGCAGCAGCGGCAACTGCAGGAACAGCAGCGGCAGCGCGAAATCCAGCAGCAGCTGGCGAAGATCCAGGCCGAACGCGCCAAGGCCAAGCGCGAGGCCGACCTCGCCGCGCAGAAGCTGCAGCAGATCGCCGACTGGAAGGCGCAACAGGCTTCGGATTCGGCCGCCAGCGCCAGTCCGCCGCCGGGCAACCCGAACACCGACAACGCCTTGCGCTCGCGCTACGCCGCGGCGCTGACCCAGGCGATCCGCAGCAACTGGAGCCGGCCGGACAACGTGCCGTCCACGGTGAAATGCGTCATCGACATCACCCAGCTGCCTGGCGGCAAGGTGATCAACGTGCAGGTGAGCCCGTCGTGTCCCTACGATGCGCTCGGCAAGCGCTCGGTCGAGGCCGCCGTGTACAAGGCGCAGCCCCTGCCGTACGCGGGATTCGAATCGGTGTTCAGCCGCGAACTGGAGCTCAGCTTCCGCGCCGAGGACAACTGAAGGCGCTCAGTTGGCGTTCCGTTCATCTTTCTCGATCCCGTAACGGCCAACCTGTTCACATACGACGCGATCCGAGAGGCGAGGCCTGTTCATGTTGCGATTCCCCCGATCCATCGCCGGCTGGCTGCTCGCCGCCCTGGCTGCATTGCCGTTCGCCGCGGGGGCGCAGGACGGCGGACCGCTGAAACTGGACATCGTCGGCGGGCAGGCCTCGGCCCTGCCGATCGCGGTCGCCCCGTTCGGCGGGACCGCGGGTGGCACCGACATCGCCGCGATCATCCGCGCCGACCTCGACCGCAGCGGCCAGTTCCGCGCCATGCCCGAAGGCGCCATCCGCGCGATCTCGGCGCCGGCCGCGCCGCCGACCCAGGGCAGCGAGGTGCAGTTCCCGGCGTGGATCGCGGCCAAGCAGGATTTCCTCGTCGTCGGCCGCGTGGTCGACGCCAACCGGGTCGAATACGAGCTGTTCGACGTCGCCAGGCAGCAGCGCCTGCTCGGCTTCGCGCTGAGTTCGCCGCCCACGCGCGACATCGCCCACCAGATCGCCGACGCGATCTACAAGCAGATCCTCGGCGTGCCCGGCGCGTTCTGGACGCGCATGGCCTACGTCACCGCCAGCGGCCTCGGCCACGACATGCAGTTCGCCCTGGTCGTCGCCGATTCCGACGGCGCCAATCCCTCGACCGTGGTGCGTTCCAGCAAGCCGCTGCTGTCGCCGGCATGGAGCCCGGACGGGCGCAAGCTCGCCTACGTGAGCTTCGAGAGCGGCAATTCCGCGATCTACGTGCAGGACCTGTCCACCGGCGCGCGCGAGGCGGTGTCCGCGTTCCGCGGCATCAACGGCGCGCCGAGCTTCTCGCCGGACGGGCGCCGGCTGGCGATGAGCCTGTCGAAGAACGGCAATCCCGACATCTACGTGATGGACCTCGGCAGCCGCGCGCTGACCCGCATCACCGACCAGATGGGCATCGACACCGAACCGACCTTCAGCGCCGACGGCGGCACGATCTACTTCACCTCCGACCGCGGCGGCCGCCCGCAGATCTACCAGGTGTCCGCCAACGGCGGCGGCGCGACCCGCGTCACCTTCCAGGGCAGCTACAACGCCAGCCCCACCGTGTCCGCGGACGGCAAGAAGATCGCGGTGCTGCAGGGCGCCGGCAACGATTACCGCGTCGCCATGCTCGACCGCAGCCTCGGTTCGCCGCAGTGGACCCGGCTCTCGCCCGGCCCGCAGGACGAGGCGCCGAGTTTCGCCCCGAACGGTGCGATGCTGTTGTACGCCGCGCGCGGCGGCGTGTTCGTCGTTTCCGCCGACGGACGCGTTCGCCAGCAACTGGTGCACGGCGCGCGCGAACCGGCATGGGGCCCGTTCCGCACGCCGCAATGACCCCGCATGGCCCGCGCCGCGGGCCGTTAACATGATTCGCAGTACCACCCGACGAGGAGACATCCGATGAACGCCACCACCCGCATCCTGACCGTCGCCCTGATGTGCGCCGCCGCGGCCGCCTGTTCCAAGAAGGTGAAGGAAACCCCGCCGCCGAGCACCGATGTGGGCACCGCGCCGGTGCAGACGATGCCGAGCACCCCGGGCGCCTACACCCCGGCCGACCTCGACACCGACGCCTGCCTGCGCACGCGGGTGGTGTACTTCGACCTGGACCAGGACGCGATCAAGCCCGACTTCCAGGCGGCGATGGCCTGCCACGCCAAGTACCTGCGCGACCGCCCCGACGCGCGCATGACCCTGGAAGGCAACGCCGACGAACGCGGTAGCCGCGAATACAACATGGGCCTGGGCGAACGCCGCGGCAATGCGGTCTCGTCCGCGCTGCAGGCCAACGGCGGTTCCGCCAGCCAGATCACCGTGGTCAGCTACGGCGAGGAACGCCCGGTCTGCACCGAGTCCAACGAGGGCTGCTGGTCGCAGAACCGCCGCGTCGAGATCGTGTACACGGCCAAGTGACCAAGGCGGTTGTCGGTTGTCGGTTGTTGGAACAAGCGGATGAATTCCGCGCCAGCAACCGACGACCAGGCACCGGCCACCAGCAACCAGCGACTCGATAGCGCATGCGAATCACCTCCACGCTTTTCTTCGTGTTCCTCGCCGCGACGGCCGCCACGCCCGTGGTGGCCGCCGAGCGTGCCAGCCTCGCCGAACGCGTGGCTGCGCTCGAGCAGGCGTCGGCCAACAGCGGGCAGGGCAATGTCGAACTGCTGAACCAGGTCGCCGCGCTGCGGGCGGACGTGCAATCGCTGCGCGGCGAACTGGAACAGTTGCAGCAGCAGCTGGAACAGGAACGCGAATCGAGCAAGAACCAGTACCTGGACACGGATGGCCGCCTGCGGCGCCTCGAAGGCGCCGCCCCGGCCGCGCCGTCGGCGAGCGCGAAGGCGCCGGCCGCGCCGCCGGTGGTGGATCGCCCGCCGAGCGTGCATGGCGATGCGGGCCTGCTGGCCCAGTCCGGCGGCGAGCGCAGTGCCTACCAGGCCGCGTTCGACACGCTCAAGTCCGGGCAATACGTGGAATCGGCGCGCCAGTTCCAGGCCTTCCTCGCCCAGTACCCTGACGGCGCCTATGCGCCGAACGCCTTGTACTGGCTGGGCGAAAGCTATTACGTCACCCAGAACTACGACCTCGCGCAGCAGCAGTTCCAGGCGCTGCTGCAGCGCTACCCGACCCACGACAAGGCGTCCGCCGCGCTGCTCAAGCTGGGCCTGTCGCAATACGGCGCGAAACAGTACGACGCGGCCGAAGCCACGCTTGCCGCCGTGCAGCAGCAATATCCCGGCAGCGACGCCGCGACCACGGCCGCGGATCGGCTGCAGGCGATCCGCCTCGCCCGCGCGCGCTGATCCAGCCCGTAAAATAGGGGGCATGGACACCGTCGCCCCCGATGCGGCCGCCGCATCGGCGGACGCGAAGCCGCAGGACCGGCTCAAGCTCACCGAGATCTTCCTGTCGCTGCAGGGCGAGGCCCGCGACGCCGGCTGGCCCACGGTGTTCGTGCGCCTGACCGGCTGCCCGCTGCGTTGCCAGTACTGCGACACCGCCTACGCCTTCCACGGCGGGCAATGGTGGGGGATCGACGCGATCCTCGCCGAAGTCGCGCGCCACGGCGTTCGCCACGTCTGCGTCACCGGCGGCGAACCGCTGGCGCAGAAGCGCTGCCTCGCCTTGCTGTCGAAACTGTGCGACGCCGGCTACGACGTGTCGCTGGAAACCTCCGGCGCGATCGACATCGCCGACGTCGATCCGCGCGTTTCGCGCGTGCTCGACATCAAGACGCCGGGTTCGGGCGAAGTCGAACGCAACCTGTGGTCGAACCTGCCGTTGCTCACCGCCCGCGACCAGGTGAAGTTCGTCGTCTGCTCGCGCGCGGATTTCGACTGGGCGAAGGACGTGGTGTCCGAACATCGCCTGCACGAACGCTGCGACGTGTTGTTCTCGCCCAGCGCCGCGCAACTGCCGGCGCGCGAACTCGCGGACTGGATCGTCGGGGAAAAACCGCCGGTGCGCTTCCAGCTGCAATTGCACAAGCTGCTGTGGAACGACGAGCCGGGCCGATGAATGTTTTTCTTTGTCGTCCCGAACGTAGTGAGGGACCTGTTTTCCTACGGTTGGATTCGAAGCAAAAGCAGATTCCCCGCTGCACTCGCAATGACATGGGGTTTTGCGAATGAAGCCAGCAGTCATCCTCGTCTCCGGCGGCATGGATTCCGCCGTCGTGCTGGCCATCGCGCGTGAATCCGGCTTCGCTGCGCATGCGCTCAGCGTGCGCTACGGCCAGCGCCACACCTCCGAGCTCGATGCCGCGGATCGCGTTTCGAAAGCACTGGGCGCGGTCGCGCACAAGACCGTGCACGTGGACCTGCGCAGCATCGGCGGCTCCGCGCTGACCGACGACATCGACGTTCCCACGGATGCCGACGGCCACGTGATCGGGCAGGGCATCCCCTCGACCTACGTACCCGCGCGCAACACCATCATGCTGTCGATGGCGCTGGGCTGGGCCGAAGTGCTGGGCGCCACCGACCTGTTCTGCGGCGTGAACGCGGTCGATTATTCCGGCTATCCCGATTGCCGCCCGGAGTTCGTCGCCGGATTCGAGGCGCTCGCCAACCTCGCGACCAAGGCCGGGGTCGAAGGCAGCCGCTTCCGCGTGCACGCGCCGCTGATGCGCATGACCAAGGCCGACATCGTGCGCGAAGGCCTGCGCCTGGGCGTGGATTTTTCGCAGACGGTGTCGTGCTACCAGGCCGATGCCGACGGCCGCGCCTGCGGCCATTGCGATGCCTGCCGCCTGCGCGCGCAGGGTTTCGCCGACGCCGGCGTGGCCGATCCCACGCGTTATCGCTAGAATTCGCGTCCAAGGAGCGGCCGCGGCAAGTTCAAGCCTCACCCCTTGCCCTCTCCCGGCGGGAGAGGGGAGTGATCGTCGCGCTGCGCGCGACTGCGTATTGTCTTGAAGCCGGGTTGGTAGCTCAGTCGGTAGAGCATCGGACTTTTAATCCGCTGGTCCTGGGTTCGATTCCCAGCCAACCCACCATTGCGCGCGACTGCGTATTGTCTTGAAGCCGGGTTGGTAGCTCAGTCGGTAGAGCATCGGACTTTTAATCCGCTGGTCCTGGGTTCGATTCCCAGCCAACCCACCATCCGGTCGAGCATGCCAGAGTCCCCGAGCCGGGCATCGCGCACGCACCCTGCGTCCACGCCTGCATGCTGATGGCCTGGCCAAGGGTTCGAACCAGACGATTTTGGTCATGGGCCCGACGAAGGGGGTCACGAAGCCTTCGAGCCTGCCTTCGCCAAGCTCCGGTTACAGCGAAGCTGGGCGGAAGGCTGGAACCGTTTCCATGGTTGGCACATTCATTGCTTTATGGGGTGCTCAATCACATTGCGTCCGTGATGGACATCACGGGTTTCTGCGCCTTACGGTGGCAGGGCCTAGCGCGAAGGGGACCGGGGTCCTGAACCCCGGTCGGGATCGGGGTAAAAGGGGACTGGCAAGCGTGACCAAACCGTTTATTCCGACTGTTGCAATGCGTGCGGTGTGCGCGGGACTGCTTTTCCTGGCCTCGGTCGTGGGAATGCCGGCGCTGGCGCAGAACGCGGTGAATACCGCGACGGTCGCCCCTCCCAGTGGCGTCACCGATCCCACCTGCAACGTCGCCCTTCCCGAGTGCAACAGCGCCACCGACAGCGACACCGTCGTTTACGGCGTGACGCTGACCAAGGCGTGGTCGAACGCGATAGCGGGCAATGCGGTGAGCCTGACGATCAGCGGCTCGGGCGTGAGCGGGGCGACGGGGGGTACCTCGACGGCGCCGGCGACGACGACGGCGGCGACGGCGAACGCCACGTTCGGATCGACGGTGACGCTGGCGGAGGGCTTCACCACGGGAGCGGCGGGCAACTACACCACGACGCTGGCGTGCACGGACGGCGGCGGCAACCCGGTGACGGTGACGGGCACGGGGCTGAGCCGGACGATCGTGATGCCGGCCTCGGCGGTGACGTGCACCTATACCAACAGCCGCATCGCGCAGCAGTTGAACCTGGCGAAGGTGTGGGGCGCGGGGAGCGTGGCCGGCCACACGGCGACGGCGACGACGACCGGCGGGACGGGTAATCCGACGTTCAACTCGACCGCGCCGACCAATACCACGGGCACGCCGGTGACGGTGTACGCGGGCGACGTGGTGACGCTGCCGGCGGAGGGCTTCGGCGGCGGTGCGACGGCGGGCAGCTACACCACGACGGTGGCGTGCGCGGGCGGCAGCGTGCTGGCCAGCGGCGCGACCGATCGAACGGTCACGATCACCAACAGCAGCACGGACACGACGTGTACCTACACCAATAATATTGTTCCGCCGGTGATCAGC
>JBGAHT010000059.1:0-16917 GCA_044226035.1 Thermomonas sp.
CGCGTGCCCGGGCGCAGTTCCGGGCCGTCGCGCGACATCAGGATGTGCGCCAGCGCGGCGTGCAGGGTTTCGACCAGCGGCTTCGCCTGCGCCGGCAACGAGATGCGCACGGCATCTAGCTTCTTTCGCCACCCGGCGGCGGCCTGTTCCTGCAGCGCGGCGGGATCGAACTTCGCCACCGGATCGCCCTCGCCGGCGAGCGGCGCGCGCCACGCGAATTCCCTGCGTTCGCCCGGCTGCAGGCGGACCCGGTACAGCACCGCGCCGGATGCGAGGCCGCTGTCATCGGTCGCCTGCACGACGCCAGGCGTATCGTCGCGCGCAAGGCGCGTCGCCGCTTCGCCCGATGCGAAATTGCCGGCGAACGCCGCATCGGGCCGCTGCGCCATGAATACACACGGGCGACCATCGGCGACGATCGTCTGGCCTGCCATGTCCAGCGCATGGATCGGGCTCACCCCGCCGGGCGTGTTGAGGAACTGCGAGGGCGGGTTGACCTGGAACGGCCGTGCGGCCAGCGCGAGCACGTAATCGCGCTGGCGATCCGTGGTGTTGGTTAGCACGTAGCGCGCGACCAGTTGCGAGCGCCGCGCCGTCCCGCTGGCGAAGGCGGTGATGTCCAGGCCGAACTCCGGATGCGTCCAATGCACCGTCGGGATCGGCAGGTCGCCGTTCTGTAGCGCCTGCGTCGAACGCACATCGGCCCAGGTCGCCAGCTTGCCGCCGGACACAACGAATGGTTCGATGCTGAAACCGCCTCGCGAAAGCTCAATCGCGCCGTCCTCGCCGATCAGCCCCTGCTCGTGCCCGCCGTCCACGCCGAGCAGGGTCCAGTACGGCTGCTCGCCGACGAAGCCTCGCGGATATTCGCCGCGCGGCGCGCGCATCGCCACCTGCCTGATGAAATCGTTGGGCGTGGCCGCGAACGCCAGCGGCTGCACGTCGATGCCGGCGAGGTCCGCCCTGCCCTTGCCCGGCGCGATGCGCAGGTAGCGCGCCTCGGATTCGGGAAGCGCGATGAAATCCTCGCCGCCGTCGCTGTCGCGGACTTCGCGGACGCTGCGCCAATGCGCGCCTTCGTCCGACAATGCGATGGCGTAATCGAAACCGGACGCCCCGGGGTTCCAGCGCAGGATCGCGCCGCCGAATTCGCGCACGCGGCCGAGGTCGTAGGCCCAGCCGTCGCCGCCACGCGCCAGCGTTCCCGCCAGTGGCGAACCATCGTCCACCGGCAACTCGCGCAGGGCGAGCCCGGCGATACAGGCGCGGCCCTTGCCGCCGCCCTTGCCGGCGCTGACCGTCAGTTCCAGCGCGGCGCTGCGGCGCAGTTCGTGATCCGTGGCCGGGCCCCACGCGAATTCCACCATCCGGCGCTTGAACGATTGCGGCGTCCATTGCGCCGGCAAGGCGACATCCGGCTTGCGCACCCACCACACGTTGTCGCCGCTGGCGTCGACCAGCTTGAACTCGAGGTTGTTCGCTGGCCCGTCGCCGCGCAACTGGAAATCGAAGGCGTAGTTGGGCGGATAGTCGATCGCCAGCACGCGGCGCGCGACCGCGTAGCCGGAGAATCCGTTGAAGTCGTAGTCCAGGCACAGGCCGCGGCCGCCGGGCGCGTCCACCGGCTGCAGCGATGCGCCGACGCCATCGGAAGCGGTCGCGGTCCATGCCGATGGGTCGCGGAAATCGTCGATGGGGCGCGGATCGCTTCCAGCGGCATGGCCAGCGGAAAACGCGAATGCGGCGATCAATGGCGCGTAACGGACCATCAGCCCTTGACGCTTCCCAGCAACAGGCCCTGGATGTAGTAGCGCTGCAGCACCAGGAACAGCAGCAGCACCGGCAGCACGGTCAGCACCGCGCCGGCCATCATCATCTCCACGTCCTGGATGTGCTCGCGCGAGAGCGAGGCCAGCGCCACCGGCAGCGTGTAGTGCTCCTGCCCGGTCAGCACGATCAGCGGCCACATGAAGTCGTTCCACGAGGCGAGGAAGGTGAAGATCGCCAGCGTGACCAGCACCGGCCCGAGCAGCGGCAGCACGATGCGCAGGAAGATGCGCCATTCGCCGGCGCCGTCGATGCGCGCGGCCTCGATCAGCTCGTCCGGGATCGAACGCGCGTACTGGCGCACCAGGAAGATGCCGAACACGCTGGCCAGCGCGGGCGCGACCACGCCGGCGTAGCTGTCGACCAGGTGCAGTTCCTTCATCAGCAGGAACAGCGGCAGCATCGCCACCTGCGCCGGCACCACCAGCGCCGCCAGCAGCAGCCGGAACACGTGCTCGCGGCCGGGGAAGCGCAGCTTGGCGAAGGCGTAGCCGGCCATCGCGTTCACCAGCAGCGACAGCGCGGTGGTCGCGCCGGCCACCAGCGCGCTGTTGGCGAAGTAGCGGCCGATGCCGATGCGCTGGAACAGCTCGCGGTAGTTGTCGAGGCTGAAGTGCGACGGCAGCAGCGGCGGCGGGAAGTGGCTGGCCTCGCCGCGCGGCATGAACGATACCGACAGCATCCACGCCAGCGGCGCCAGCGCGACGACCGCGAGCAGCAGCAGCGCCGCGTTCACCGCGAACGTGTCCACGCCGCTCGCGCCGATGTCGCGCCGGTTCATACCAGCCCCTTCCTGCGCCCGAACCGCAGCAGCAGCGTGGTCGCGGCGAGGATGACCAGGAACAGCAGGAACGCGATCGCCGAGGCACGGCCCAGCGTCCACCAGGTGAAGCCTTCCTCGAACATGAAGTACAGCACGCTCACCGTGCTCTGCAGCGGATCGCCGCGGGTCATGACGTAGGGTTCTGCGAACAGCTGGAAATAGCCGGATACCGTGATCACCGCCGCGACCAGCAGCACCGGCCCGAGCTGCGGCAGGGTGATGTGCAGGAACTGGCGCCAGCGCGAGGCGCCGTCGATGCGCGCGGCCTCGTACAGTTCGCCGGGGATGGCCTGCAGCCCGGCGATGAAGATCACCATGTTGTAGCCGAAGTTCTTCCACACCGCGAACAGGATGATGGTCGGCATCGCCCAGTGCGGGTCGCCGAGCCAGTCGATCGGGCCGATGCCGGCATGGCCGAGCAGCCAGTTCACCAGCCCGTACTGGGTGTGGAACAGGTAGCGCCAGATCACCGCGACCGCGACCAGCGTGGTCACCACCGGCGCGAACAGGCTGGTGCGGAACAGCGCCTTGAACCGCGCCGCGCGCGCATCCAGCAGCAGCGCCGCGCCCAGCGACGCGGCCAGCGACAGCGGCACGCCGACGAAGACGAAATAGCAGGTGTTGCCCAGCGCCTTCCAGAACATCGGCGTGGCGAGCAGGTCGAAATAGTTGTGCAAGCCGACGAAGCGCAGGTTGCGCGGGTCGGCCAGCGCGTACAGGTCGAAATCGGTGAGGCTGAGCACGAACGCGGCCAGCACCGGCAGGCCGAAGAACAGGCCGATCACCAGCAGCGCGGGCGAGGCGAACAACCAGCCGGCGGCGCCGCGTTTCATCGGCCCGCGTCCTGCGCGTCCGCTTCGGCCGGCGCGTGCGCCAGCATCCAGCGGCGCTTGTCGAGGAAGTCGTCGACGCGCGCGTCGAGTTCGCGCAGCGCCTTGCCCTGGTCTTCGCCGCCGCGCACCACGCGCTCGCTGGCCAGGCGCATTTCCTGCACGATGCGTTCCCACTCCAGCACCTTCGGCGTCGGCTTCACCCGTTCCAGCTGGTCGCGGAACGCGCCGGCGTAGGCGTCGTCGCGCAGCGCCGGATCGTCCCAGCTGCTGCGCCGCGGCGGCAGGTCGCCGATTTCGGAATAGAACCGGCGTTGCACCGCCGGCCGCGACAGGAATTCCACCAGCTTCCACGCCGCGTCCTTGTGCGCGGAATGCCGCGCCAGCACCAGGCTGGTGCCGCCGGCGATGCCCGCGCCGGGACCGTCCGGCCCCGGCAACGGCGCGGTCGCCCATGCCTGCTCCAGCCCTTTCGGCGCGCGCTGGCGGAACTCGCGGATGTTCCAGGGCCCGGACACGTAGAACACGAACAGGCCGTTGAAGAATTCGTCCCAGACGTTGGAGATCTGCGTCTCCGACATCGGCGGCGCCCAGCCCTGCGCGAACATGTTGGCGTAGAAGCCGAGCGCGCGGCGGAAACCGGGGCTTTCGAAATTGCCGCGCGTGTCGCGGTCGCGCAGCAGGGGATCGTCCTGCTGCAGCCCGAGCGACAGCAGCTGCTCGAACTCGTTGAGCGGCAGCATGATCGCGTAGCGCCCCGGCCCGGCTTGGGCCTTGATCGCGGCCATCTGCCGTTCCCATTCCGGCCACGAGCGCGGCGGATGGTCGAATCCCGCCTTTTGCAGCAGGTCGCGGCGATAGAACAGCAGGCGCGTGTCCACGTACCACGGCACGCCGACCAGGCGGCCGTCGATCACGTTGGTGTCCCAGATGCCGGGGAAATAGTCGGCCTGTTCCACCTCGCGCGACGCGTCGACGCGCGGCTGCAGCGGCTCCAGCGCGCCGAGCATCGCGAATTCCGGCACCCAGGTGTTGCCGAGCTGGAAGATGTCCGGCAATTCGTCCGCGGCGTAGGCGGTGAGGAGTTTCTCGTGCGCGGCGGTCCACGGCACCTGCTGCACGTCGACCGCGATGCCGGGGTTCTCGCGCTCGAACTCGTCGATCAGGCCGCCGACCACCTCGGCCTCGCGTCCCATCGCCCAGAACCGCACCACTTCGCGCTGCGGCGCCGCCTGCCGCGCGCAGGCCGCGAGCAGCAGCACGCAGGCCAGCGCGAACGGCCCGCCGCGTTTCATTGCGGCGCGTCCAGCCAGCCGCCTTCGAAGCCCGCGCGCCGCAGGCCGAGGCGGATGTGCGGGTTCTTGCGCATCGTCTTCCACACCAGTCCGCTGCGATGGTTCTCGATCATCAGCAGGATCGGGCCCTGGTCGATGCCGAGGTAGTCGTCGTCGACCCAGCCCACGTCCGCGTCCATGCGTCCTTCCTTCAGCTTCGCGTCGGTTGCGCGCAGGGTCGGGTTGAAGGCGTCGAGGAAGCCGTATCGGCCGTAGATCGCCTTGCCGTAGCGCTCGCGCATGGCGACGATCGCGGGAATCGCGATCTCCGGCGCGAAGGCGATGGACGCGGCCGCGGCGGTCGGGGCGATGGTGCCGTCGTCGAGCATGTATTCGCGGCCGACGCCGCGCGGTGCGTAGCTCTGGAACTTGCGCAGCCTGCCGTCGATGGCGATCTTCGCGTCGATCGGTCCGTCGCTGGCGGTCAGGCCCCAGACGTCCGCGCCGTAGCCCTTCCAGCCGCCGGGGTTTTCGATGGCGTAGGCGCGATGCGCGAGCGCGGCGCGGCGGCTGTTCTCGAAATAGTCGAGCCCGTGCCCGCGCATGAACCCGTCGCGGATGCCGCGGAAATCGATCCACGCCTGCGAATACTGGTGGCCGAACAGCGGCGGGAAGCTCAGGTATTCCTGGCCTTCGAATTCCCCCCAGCTGCGGTCGTAGGTCGCGGTCCAGGCGTCGTAGGCGTCCTTGCCGAGCGGGTGCGTCGGCGAACCCAGCGCCAGCACGTACACCATCAGGGCCTCGTTGTAGCCTTGCCAGTCGTAGCCGTGGAAGCCCTGTTCCGGCGTCCAGCCCATCGTGACCAGCGGCTTGCGCACCTGCGTCCACGGCCAGTCCGCCGCCGCGTACAGGCGCTCGGCGAGTTCGCGGATTTCCGCCTCGCGCGGATCGTCGCGGTCGAAGTAGCTTTGCGCGAACAGCGCGCCGGACAGCAGCCACGCAGTATCCACCGTCGACAGTTCACAACGGCTGCTGCGCGCGCCGCTGTCCATGTCCAGGAAGTGGTAATAGAAGCCGCGATAGCCGCTGGCGCCTTCCGCCTGTGGCCCCTGCGGCGCATTGGCGAAGAAACGCAGCGTCGCCAGCGTGCGCGCGATGGCCTGGTCGCGCGTGATCCAGCCGCGTTCGGCGCCGATGCCATAGGCGGTGAGGCCGAAGCCGACCGCGGCGATGCTGGAAAACGACTTCGCCGGCCAGCGATCCGGGACCAGGCCGTTGTCGGCGCGGCTGGTCTCCCAGAAGAAATCGAAGGTGCGCTTCTCGAGGTCTTCCACCAGCGCCCGTGCGTCCTGCGCAGGCGCCCGTTCCGCCGGCGGTTGCACGCGGGCTTGCGGTGCGCGATCGCTGCCGCCGCATCCGGCGACGGCGAGCGCGATGCCCAGCGCCAGCGCGAGTCCATGCCTCATGCCATCGCCTCCGCCTTGCAATTGCGGTCGATGAAGGCCTGGTGCGGCGGCATCGCCCGCACGCAGGACGCGATCACCTGGCGCACGTGTTCCACGAATTCGAACAGCTCCCGCTCCGGCATCTGGTCGACGAAGGGATGGTACGCCCCCGGTTCGATGCGCTGGCCCAGCATCACCTGCACCCAGCTCTGCACGGCGAAGAATTCCTCGCCGTTGCGCTGGAAGCGCGCGGAATGGCGGAACAGGTCGATGTTCTCGCGCAGCGCGTCCGGGATCGGCATCTCGCGGCAATGGTTCCAGAACGCGGAATCGTCGCGTTCGGTGGCCTTGTAGTGCAGGACGAGGAAATCGCGGATGCGCTCGCTCTCGAAGTCCACGGCGCGGTTGTAGCGCTCGACCAGCAGCGGGTCGAAGCCGCGGTCCGGGAACATGTCGAGCAGGCGCAGGATGCCGGTCTGCACCAGCAGCAGGCTGGTCGATTCCAGCGGCTCCATGAACCCGCTGGCCAGCCCCAGCGCGACCACGTTGCGGTTCCACGCCTTGTTGCGCTTGCCGGCGGTGAAGCCGAGCACGCGCGGCTCCGCCAGCGCGCGCCCGTCCAGCCACTGCAGCAGGCCGGACGCCGCTTCGTCGTCGCTGATGAAGCGGTTGCAATACACGTAGCCGTTGCCGGTGCGGTGCTGCAGCGGGATGCGCCAGGTCCAGCCGGATGCGCGCGCGGTGCAGCGCACGTAAGGCGTGGGCGGCCCGACGTTCTCGCAAGGCACCGCCACCGCGCGGTTGCACGGCAGCCACTGGCTCCAGTCCTCGTAGCCGGTGCGCAGCATCTGTTCGATCAGCAGGCCGCGGAAGCCGGAGCAGTCGATGAACAGGTCGCCTTCGATGCGCTCGCCGCTTTCCAGCACCACCGCGTCGATGAAACCGTCGCCCGGCCGCTGCGCCACCTGCACGATTTTCCCTTCGTGGCGGACCACGCCCAGCTTTTCCGAGAATCGGCGCAGGTATTTCGCGTACAAGGTCGCGTCGAAATGGTAGGCGTAGGCCACGGCCGCCAGCGGCGAGGTCGCGGGCACGTCGGTGGCGCCGGGCAGGAACCTGCCCTGCTCCGCCGCCGAGGCCTGCAGCGAGTATTCGCCGAGTTCGCCCGCGCGGCCGGCGCGGCGCGCGCGCAGCCAGTAATGGTGGAACGGCACCGGCCCGAGGTCGTGGCCGATCGAGCCGAAGCCATGGAAGTAACTGTCGCCGATGCGCGCCCAGTCGCGGAACTCGATGCCGAGCTTGAACGTGCCCTGGGTCGCCTTGACGAATTCGGCTTCGTCCAGTCCCAACGCCTGGGTGTTGAAGGTGCGGATGTGCGGCACCGTCGCCTCGCCCACGCCGACGATGCCGATCTCCTCGGATTCCACCAGCCGCACCGTGCAATCCTCGCCCAGGTGCTTCGCCAGCGCCGCCGCGGCCATCCAGCCCGCGGAGCCGCCGCCGACCACCACCACCGTCCTGATCGCGCCTTCGCCCATCGATTCTCCGTTTGCATACAAGGCGAGACCCGCCTGCGCGGGTCTCGCCACACCGATCCCCTGACGGTTACCAGAACACCCTGACGCTCGTGAAGAACGTACGTGGCGGGGTGAACTGCGACCCGTAGGGATTGAAGCTGACGTCCGGGTTGTACACCCCGCCGCTGCCCCAGTTGATGTTGTATCCGCTGAGGTTGTCGTTGTCGAAGACGTTGATCACGTCCGCGCGCCATTGCAGGGTGAACATGTCGCCGAGGTGGAAGTCCTTCGACACGGTCAGGTCCAGCTCCTTGGTGCCAAGGGTCCCCGGCGCATCCACCGAAACCGCGCGCGGCGGGCCGACCGGCGCACCGTAGTTGTACCAGCCGACGATTTCGTTCAGCGGCGGCGGCGTGGCCAGGGTGAGCTTGGCCGACAGCGTGATGTCCCACGGCAGGTCGTAGATCCCGGTCACCACCAGCCGGTGCTTGGGCACCGACTCGAGCGAGATGTACGGATAGTCGCCGATCCTCGCGTAGTCGAACGCATAGTGCTCATCGCCGCCGCGATTGCCGATGGCGTGCGAGTAGGTGTAGGCCGCCGACACGCCCCAGCCGGATTCCTTGGTGTACGGCTTGTCCGCCGACAGCAGCAGCTGCGTGGTCTTGGTCTCGATGCCGTTGTCGCCGAGGATGAGCGAACCGAAGCCGGGCGGGCTGTGTTCCCACGGCTGCGCGATGTCGTTGGCGTTCCACGACGGCGCGTCGTAGAAGTTGCCGTTCGGATAGCGATTGCCCAGGGTGAAGACGAAGCCGTCCTTGCTGTGGATGTAGGCCAGGGTCGCCGAGGTGTTCCATTCGCCGACGGTGTTGCGCATGCCCAGCGAGAACTGGTCGGAATACGGCGTCTTCAGGTTGTTGTTGAGCAGGTCGATTTCGCCGTTGCGCACGCCCGCCGTCACCAGGCCCGCGAGCTGGTCCGGGCCGTTGAGGTAGTTGGGGTCCCAATTGACGCATTGCCCGGGCGTCGGCGTGCACCCGCTGGTTTCGACGAAGCGCACGGTGTAGGTCGACAGCGCGGACTTGACCTGCTCCAGGCCCATGTAGTCGTAGAGGTTGCGGTCGTAGCTGCGGCCGATGCCGCCGAAGATCACGTGCTTCTCGTCGCCGTCGAGGTCGTAGGAGAAACCGAAGCGCGGCGCGAAGTTGTTGCCGTCCGTGCTGCGGTTGTGGCCGTTGCTGATGTACTGGTTGATGTCGATCCCGCCCAGCGCGAGCTGCTGGGCGTAGGTCTGGCCCGCCGGCGCGGTCGGATCGTGGCCGTTCAACAGGGCATTCACCACCTCGGGCGGGGTGACGTTGTCGACGTAGGACGGGATTTCCTCCCTGTCCCAGCGCACGCCGATGTTGAACTGCAGCTTGTCGTTGACGTCCCAGTCGTCCTGGATGTACAGGCCGATCTGCTTGTCCTTGGTGGTCACCGACGGAGTAGCCCCGGAAAACGGCAGGTTGAACTTCACTTCGTACGGAGTGGTCGAGGTGCCGATCGGGGTATACGGCGTGATCGGCTGGCTGCCGTCGTTGACCGAGTAGTAGAACGACGGATTGACCGTGGAGTTCTCGCTCTGGGTGAGATCGACGCTCTTGTACTTGATCCCTGCCTTGATGACGTGGTTTCCGTGCCAGTCGATGTTGCTGAAAGTGATGTCGTCCTGGAACGCCGGGCCCTTCTGGCCCTTGCGCTGGATCGCCAGGCCGCTGGTGGCGTCGTCGAACAGGATCACCTGCCCATCGTTGAGGCCAAGCGTGTACACCGACTGGTTGCCGATGGTGTAGGCGGTGGGGTTGAACAGCACGTTCTCGTAGGTGATCCGCGCTTCATTGAGGAAAACGTCGCCGTAGTGGCTCCAATTCAGGTCGTAGCGGTCTTCCTTGTTCGCATTGTTCTTCGCTGCGTCGGCCGTCGTGATTCCACCCACGCTGTCGCGGCTGTCTTCCCTGCGCACCTTGGCGCTGAACTCGAGCTTGTCGTTGTCCGTCAACTCCCAGTCCAGTTTCCCGAAATAGAGGTCTTCACTGAAGGGAGCGGTAACCGGGCCGAGCTTGGCCTGCACGTCCGGCGGCAAATACTGCCCGATCCCGACGTTGGTGCCCGGGACGACCGGATCCGCCGGGACCACAAAATCCTTGTGCTCGTAGCTGACGAAGAAATGCGCCCGATCCCTGACGATGGGACCACCCAGCGCGGCACCGTATTCGGTTTCGTGGGTGTCCTGCTTGTCCTTCCCGGGCGCCTTCTCGTCCGCGCGCTTCGTGCGCCACGAGGAATTCGTGTAGCGGCCAAACACCTCGCCATGGAAATCGTTGCCGCCGGACTTGGTTGCGGCGACGATGGCCGCCGATCCGATCTGGTCGAATTCGGCCTTGTAGTTCGAAGTGATGACCTTGTATTCGCCGATCGCCAGTTGCGGGAACGGATTGCCGCGGCTCTGCTCCTGGCCGGAAATGCCACCGAACAGGTAGCTCTTCTGGCCGACGCCGTCGATATACACGTTGACCGCGGCCGATGGCTGCGCGCCGCCGCGGATCTGGGTATGGCCGGAGCCGTCGGTCGAGAACTGCATGCCCGGCACCACGTCCGCGAATTCGAGGAAGTTGCGGGTCAGCTGCGGGATCGTGTTGATCTGCTTGAGCGAAATATTGGTGCCCACTTCCGAAGTCTTGACCTCGGTCAGCGCGGTACCCGTCACCACCACCGTATCGAGCGTCGATGCGCCGGCCGCGGGCGCAGCGGCGTTACCGCCCAGGTCGAGGCTGACCGACGTCGCCACCGCCAGCGTCACCGTCTGTTCCGTGCCGGGGCCGGCATCGACCCGGTAGGTGCCCGGCGCCAGGCCGACGAGGGCGTAGCTGCCATCGGGCGAAGTGCCGACCTTGCGCACCGCACCGGTGGCGACGTTGGTGGCCGTCACCTGCGCGCCCGCGGGGGCGTGGCCGCGCAAGGTGGCGTTCGCCGACTGCGCCAGCACGGCCGGGCTCGCCATCATCGCCATGCATCCGGCGAGGGCGCAGCTCAATACGGTTCTGTTGTAACGACGCCCGCGTTGTGGCGATTGCTTCATGGTTTCTCCCCTCCCAAGGTCTACCGATGTGCGTTTCTGTCTGGTGTCGTGGACGGCGCGAACGGGCTTTCCGGCTCAGGAACTGTCCACGGGCGATGTGGTGGAAACGCGCACTACGAGCTCGGGCTCGATCGGCGCGGGCACGATGACCGGCTGGTCCGGCGTCGCGATGCGTTCCAGCAGCAGGCGCATGGCGCGCGCGCCGAATTCGGCGATGTCCACGCGCATCGTGGTCAGCGCCGGATGCACGTAGCGCGCGAGCGGGATGTCGTCGAACCCCGCGAGCGCGATGTCACCGGGCACGGCCACGCCGGCCTGCCCGAACGCGAACAGGCAACCGAGCGCCATCATGTCGTTGGCCGCGAACACCGCGTCCGGCGGTTGCGGCGCCGCGAGCAGTTCGCGCCCCGCGCGATGGCCGGACGCTTCGTCGAATTCGCCGGGCAGCACCCAGGGTTCGCTTCCGGGCAAGGCCTTCGCCAGCGCGTCGCGATATCCGCGCAGGCGTTCGCGCGCGTCGTGGTTGTCCTCGGGCCCGGCGATGAACGCGATCCTGCGATGCCCGCGTTCGACCAGATGCGACACCATCCGCATCGCGCCGCCATGGTTGTCCACGCGCAGCACCGGCATCGCGCGGCCGGGCGCGTGCGCGTTGAGCAGCACGACCGGCATCGCCGGGGCCGCGCTTTCGATCGGATGTTCGGCGCCATCGGCGTACGGCGACAGCAACAGCAGGCCGTCGACGCGCCCGCGCATCGCGGCCAGCGCCGCCGCCTGTTCGCCCGGATGGCCGTGGTAGCTGGAAACGAGCAGGTGCAGCGCGGCTTCGCGCGCGACCTGGTCGATGCCGCGCATCAGCTCGGAGAAGAATTCGCCATGCAGGTCGGGAAGCACCACGCCCACGGTTTCGGTGCGGCGGCTGCTGAGGCTGCGCGCGGCATGGTGCGGGGCGTAACGCAGCTCGCTGGCGGCGGCGTGCACCCGGCGGCGCACGGCGTCGGCGACGTTGTCATGGCCGTTGAGGGCGCGCGAGACCGTGGCCACCGATACGTTGGCCCGGCGCGCGACGTCCTTGATGGTGGGATTCATGACGCGCTTCCGGCCTCCGGGGCCGAGGCCCGCGGGTTTATGAAAACGTTTTCATGACCGACTCTACAAGGATTCCCGGAAGGGAGCATTCCGCAGCGCAGCATGCCGTGGAAACGGTTCCGGGGCCGGCGAATCCGGCGGCCAACGGGTTCGCTCCCGCCCAGCTACGGGGTTTCGGCGCGGATCGCCAGGGCGTGGATGTCGGACTGCATCATGTCGCCCAGCGCGGCATAGACCGCGCGGTGCCGCGCCAGCGGCGACAGGCCGGCGAATGCGGCACTGACGATGCGCACGGAGAAATGCCCATGGCCCTGTTCGCCGCCGGCATGCCCGGCGTGCTTGTGGCTATCGTCGGTGATCTCCAGCGATTGCGGCGCGAACGCGGCCTCCAGCAGCGTACGCATGCGCTCGATCCGGGCGGGGTTGAGGCGCGGGATGTCGGCGGCGGTATGGCCGCTCACGGCAACACCCGGCGGAACGGGCGGACGTCCACCCGCGCATACACGCCGGCCGCCACGTAGGGATCGGCATCGGCCCAGGCGCGCGCCGCCTCCAGCGATTCGAATTCGGCGATGACGATGCTGCCGCTGAAACCGGCCGGGCCCGGATCCTCGGCGTCGATCGCCGGGCACGGGCCGGCCAGCAGCAGGCGCCCGGCATCGAGCAGGGCCTGCAGCCGCGCCAGGTGCGCGCCGCGCGCGCCCAGCCGCCGTTCCAGCACGCCTTCGCCGTCGTATCCCTCGATCGCATACCACATGGCTCGCCGACTCCATGAACCTCGATCGCCCATTGTAGGCGGGCCGCTGGACACGCCTACCCGCAGCCCGTAACCTTGGCCCATCGTTTCGAGGCCGGTGCCGGCCCGGCGCGGAAACCGCGCCCGCCGCCCCGCCATCCGCGCAACCGCCCGCCACGCCGCCCGCCTTCCCCACGGCCGGGTCCGCATGCGGCAGTGCGCACCCGCGATCCCGCAGTAACGCAATGCCCGCCCACGCCCCGTGCGTGCGCTTCCGCGAGACCGAGTGGCCCGGAGGGGGCCGCCCCGCATGACCGCAGACCCCGCGCCAGACGCGACCCAGCACAATCCCGCGAACCATCCGCAGCAGCAGGAAATGCCGCTGGCGATGGTGCTCGGCCAGCCGGTCGTCGAGATCCCCAAGGACCTGTACATCCCGCCCGACGCGCTGGAGGTCATCCTCGAGGCGTTCGAAGGCCCGCTCGACCTGCTGCTGTACCTGATCCGCCGGCAGAACCTGGACATCCTCGACATCCCGGTCGCGGAGATCACCCGCCAGTACGTCGACTACATCCAGGCCATGCACGAGATGCGCTTCGAGCTGGCCGCCGAGTACCTGGTGATGGCCGCGATCCTGGCCGAGATCAAGTCGCGCATGCTGCTGCCGCGCCCGGCCAGCGAGGACGGCGAGGAAGACGATCCGCGCGCCGAACTGGTGCGCCGGCTGCAGGAATACGAGCGCTTCAAGAAGGCGGCCGAGGATATCGACGCCCTGCCCCGCCAGGACCGCGACACCAGCATCGTCTCGGCCTTCGTGCCCGACCGCGCCACGCTGCGGCTGCCGCCGCCGGTGGACATCCGCGAGATGCTGCTGGCGCTGCACGAGGTGCTCAAGCGCGCCGACCTGTTCTCGCAGGTCGCGATCAAGCGCGACGCGCTGAGCGTGCGCCAGCGCATGGGCGACCTGCTCTCGCGCCTCGCCGACGGCCGCTTCCAGCGCTTCGAATCGCTGTTCGAACCGCGCGAGGGCCGGCTCGGCGTGGTGGTGACCTTCCTCGCCATCCTCGAACTGGCGAAGGAACAGCTGCTCGACATCGTGCAGGAAGCCCCGGCCGCGCCGATCTACCTGAAGTCGCTGGCGGCGAACAACACCAACGAACCGCTGCAGTTCTCCAGCGAGTTCGACGACAGCGACGCCGCGAACGACGAATGAGCAGTCATCCTGAGCGTAGCGAAGGATCTTCTTTTCCAGGTACTGCAACGACAACAACAGGTCCTTCGCCTTCGGCTCAGGATGACAACTGAAAATATGGAACAGACCCTCATCACCCGCATCGTCGAGGCCGCGTTGCTCGCGGCCAGCCAGCCGCTGACGGCCGGCCAGCTGCACGCCCTGTTCGCCGGCGACGCGCTGGAGGAGCAGGTCCCGGCGAGCGGGATCGACACGGCGCTGCGCGAATTGCAGGCCGCCTGCGCCGACCGCGGCGTGGAACTGGTCGAAGTCGCCAGCGGCTGGCGCTTCCAGGTCAAGGCCGAAGTGCACCCGTGGGTGGCGCGGCTGTGGGCCGAACGCCAGACCAAGTACACCCGCGCCACGCTGGAAACGCTGGCGCTCATCGCCTATCGCCAGCCGATCACCCGCGGCGAGATCGAGCAGATCCGCGGCGTCGCGGTGAACAGCAGCATCATCAAGGCGCTGGAGGAACGCGAGTGGATCCGCGTGGTCGGCCACCGCGACGTGCCCGGCCGGCCGGAACTGCTCGGCACCACCCGCGGCTTCCTCGATTACTTCGGCCTGCAGCGCCTGGACCAGTTGCCGCCGTTGTCCGAACTCAAGGACTTCGGCGAGCTGGAACCGCAATTGCCGCTCGGCGGCATCGCCGCCGACGCCGCTGCCGGCGCCGATCCGGATTCCGAACACGACGCGGATGCCGACGCATCCGGCGAAATTCCCCAACACGACGATGGCGAGGACGAAGCGGATTCCGCCGCATCCTCGTCGGAGCAGGACGAAAATGAGTAAGCCGCCCAAACGCCCGCTGTCGCTGAAGCGCGACGCGAATCCCGCCGAATCGAGCAAGCTCGAGGAACGCCTGCACAAGGTGCTCGCGCAGGCCGGGCTCGGCTCGCGCCGCGCGCTGGAGCAGCGCATCGCCGAGGGCCTGGTCAAGGTCAACGGCGAGGTCGCGCGCACCGGCATGAGCGTGAAAAGCGGCGACAAGGTCGAACTCGACGGCCGCAGCTTCGTCGCCAGCGCGCTGACCGAACCGGCGCGCGTGCTGATGTACAACAAGCCCGAGGGCGAGGTCACCACGCGCGAGGATCCGGAAGGCCGCCCGACCATCTTCGACACCCTGCCCGTGCTCAAGGGCGCGCGCTGGATCGCGATCGGCCGCCTCGACATCAACACCACCGGCCTGCTGCTGCTCACCACCGACGGCGAGCTGGCCAACGCGATGATGCATCCCTCGCGCGAAGTCGAGCGCGAGTACGTCTGCCGCGTGCGCGCGCCCGAAGGCGAGGAAAGCGTGTCCGACAAGATCGTCGACCGCCTCGCCCGCGGCGTCGCGCTCGAGGACGGCCCGGCGAAGTTCGACGCGATCGAACGCATCGGCGGCAACGAGGACGGTTCGCACGACTGGTTCCGCGTGCTGCTCAAGGAAGGCCGCAACCGCGAAGTGCGCCGGCTGTGGGAATCGCAGGGCTGCCAGGTCTCGCGCCTCAAGCGCGTGCGCTACGGCAGCGTCGAACTGCCGCAGCCGCTGCTGCGCGGCCAGGCGCAGGAATTGCCGGCCGAACGCGTGGAAGCGCTGCGCCGCGAATTCGACCTGGAACAGGGACCGCCGCCGGCGCTGACGCTGCAGCCGGTGGTCGGCCAGCGCCGCGCCAGCAAGTCCACGCTGCACGTCGGCGCCGAACGCCGCCAGCAGCACTACGTCAACGGCCACAACGCCGCCGACGAGGGGCGCGAACTGCGCCGCTTCGACCACGTGCGCGAGGATCGCGGCCGCCGCGGCCAGCGCAAGCCGCACGGCGGGCTCACCGTCAGCGGCGAGCAGGCGGCCAAGCAGTCGCAGAAGCCGTTCAAGCAGCGCAAGGACAAGCATTCGCGCGCGCTGCCGGACGGCAATCCGGCCGCGTTCCGCAGCTGGTACGTGCCCGATGGCGTCGACACCGGCCCGAGCGGGCACCGCAATGCCGGCGAACGCGGGCCGAAGAAGCGCTTCGGCGGCAACAAGCCGCAACGCGCGCCGGGCGGCCCGCATCGGGAAGGCAATTTCGCCAACGAACAGCGCGGCCCGCGCCGCGAAGGCGGTTTCGGCGGCGGCGAAGGCCGCCCGCAGCGCCAGGCCAGGCCCTACGGGCATCCCGGCAACGCGCCGAGCTTCCCCTCCGACCATGCCGGTGGCGGCGGCTTCAATCCCTACGGCACGCACGGCGACCAGAAGCGCCCGCGCGGCCCGCGTCCGGATGGCCCGCGACCCGGCGGCCAGCGTCCGGGCGGCGCCGGCAAGCCTGGCGGCGGTCGTCCATTCAACGCCAATGGTCCGCGCGGTCCGCGTCCGGGGGGCAATCGCGGCCCGCGTGGCGGCGGTGGCCACCAGGGCGGCGGACACCACGGCGGGCAGCGCTGAGGCGCGAATGCGCGTCGCGATAGTGGGATTCGCGCTTCACCCACGGACACGGTTCCGCCACGGTCATGTATGCAGGCGACGCCCAGATTCTCCGCCCCCCTATCCAGCTCCTTGCCTCAATCTGACTCGCAATCTTCCAGTTCCACCTTCCTGGCGAGGCCTATCCCCTTCCACAGGTAATGCCATGGCTCTTGCTTGAACTGCCCCTCATTCCGACTCGCGTCGCAGTACGGATAGCGCAACTCAAACCCGTATTCGTGTGCGTGCGCGGCAAGCCAATCGAAAGCGGGTTTGCAAGTAACGTTCTCCGAACCGGCACTGCAAAGATCTACGGCAAGACCCGTCTGGTGGTCGCTGTAACCGGGTGGAGCGATGCTTTCGTAGATTTCTTCCCAACTTTTTCCTGCCTTCCGAAACTTGTTCACCAAGTCAATCTGGGACTTGACGCTGCGGTAACTGGAAAGCACTTCCAGCGGCAGTCCGCGGTCCTGTTGATAGGCTTCCAGCATTCGTGCCAAATCCGACGCCGCGCCAGGCATCAAGCACCCCGTCTTGGTGTACCCGTCATCTGCCAACAGGCACCCGATGAATTGCAATTCCGTCGCCGGCATAGGACGAGA
>JBGAHT010000060.1:0-16743 GCA_044226035.1 Thermomonas sp.
ACGGCGGCGCGAACGACGCGGTGCTGCAGCCCGACGGCAAGATCGTGGCGGTCGGGTTCCAGGCGTACTACCCGACCCCGAAAGGCGTGCAGTTCGCGCTGGCGCGCTACCTCGCGCGCTGATCGTTCCGTCGCTACGGTTTCGCTTTGCGCAGCGCAGTCAAGTCGAATGCATAGACGGTGCCTGCGGAACCATTGCCGCTGGTCCAGGTCGTGCCGTAAAGGCGGCCGTCGCTGCCGAAGATCGGCCCCGACGAGGGTTGCGTGCCTTCCTGCGCGGTGAACTGGTGCAGGACTTCGAATTGCTGGCCGTCCTTCGACATGCGGTACAGCCCGCCGAGGGGGTAGTCCGAGTCGATGGAGGTACCGTAAAGATAGCCGTCAGCGCCTTCGACCAGCTTCTCGATCACGCCGGGTGTGTCGGGATTATCGAAGGTGTGCAACACGGTCAGCTCGCCTCCGGTGGTGATCGCGAACACCGTAGTCCCGGCGCCGCCGTACAGGCGACCATCACTTCCCTGCAGCAGGGTGGTCCGCGGCCAGCGGCCATCCGCTCCGCCAGTGAAGCTGTACAGCGTCGTCATCGTTCCATCCGGGGACATCCGGAAGACGGTGCCGTCGCCGTGCGCGCCGCCGTCGCTGGCGGTGCCATAGAAATTGCCGTCGGTGCCCCGCGTGAGCCCGCCGTATGGGCGTCCTCCGGTCGCTTGGTGGAAATCCGCCAGCGGCATGTAGATCCCGTCGGTCGAGATGGCGTAGGCGAAGCCGTAGGTCTCGGGCCCTCCGACCGCGGTCATGCCGTAGAGCAAGCCATCGCCGCCATCGGTCAAGGGGTCGATGAATTGGTGCGTACGCAGATTCTTGAAGACATGCACCGTGGCGAAGGTGCCGTCCGCGCCGACGCGGAACACGGTGCCGCTGCCGAGAGTCTTACAGAATGGACCGCGGGGCGTGTCGCGGCAGTAGTTCAAGTTCGGCGTCGTGCCGTAGAAAAAGCCGTCGTCCATCAGCACCAGGGCCCCTTGCGGATTGACGCCGCCAGTCTTCGGGAACGAATACAGGATCGAGAAATCCCCCGAGGCATCGACGCGGAACACCTCGCCGAAGTCATTCAAGCCGCCGTATGTGGTGGTGCCGTAGAACGCGCCGTCCGGACTCTGCACCAGCCGGCCTGCCGGACTCAAGCCATCGGTGGTGTTGAACGCATGCAGCACGGTGAGGCCGTCGGCGGCGTACAGCGGGCCTGCGAGGGCGAGGCCGGTCACCAGGGCCAGACGGGGCAGGAGGCGAGGGAAAACGAAGCGTTCCATGATGGATCTCCCGAGTTCGGTCGCGCGAAGCGATCGCGCATGGATTCCCCCGAATCCCGGCCAGCGAGGGCCGCGTGGCGAGCATACACCCGCGAAATGCGGCGGCCGGAGGGCGAAGCGTTCAGGGCCGTGCTGGCGATGCAGGGCTTTTTCGCGTACAGTCCGCCCCGTTCGCGCACGGCTGATCCGTTTTCCTAGGTAAGCCTGCCGCCGGTCGAATCGACCCCCGCGGCCTTTTTATCCCGCACGCCTTTCGTCGCGCAGACACGGCCCGGAGCATCCGGCGCCGTCAAAACATCGCCCGCAGCGCGGTTCCAAGGAACGCTCCGGGCCATCCGCGATCCGCGCATCCGCCGGCTTCCGAGCCCGGGGAAACGCGCCTGCGGACGCAACGAAGGACATTGCAAATGACGTTCGAAACCCTCGGGCTTTCGCCCGCGCTGCTGCGCAGCCTGGCCGAAGCCGGCTACACGCAGCCCACCGACATCCAGGCCCAGGCCATCCCGCTGGTGCTGGCCGGGCACGACGTGCTCGGCGGCGCGCAGACCGGCACCGGCAAGACCGCAGCGTTCGGCCTGCCGCTGCTGCAGCGCCTGTCGAAATCCACGCCGGCGAACGGCCCGCGCAAGCCGCGCGCGCTGGTGCTGGTGCCCACGCGCGAACTCGCGGTGCAGGTCGCCGACAGCCTCAAGGCCTACGGCCGCGGCCTGCGCCTGAACGTGACCACGCTGTTCGGCGGCGCCGGCATGCAGCCGCAGATCGACAACCTGCGCCGCGGCACCGACATCGTCGTCGCCTGCCCGGGACGCCTGATCGACCACCTCGACCGCGGCACCGCCCGGCTCGATGCGGTCGAAACGCTCGTCCTCGACGAAGCCGACCGCATGCTCGACATGGGCTTCCTGCCGGCGATCAAGCGCATCGTGAACCGGGTTCCCGCGCAGCGGCAGACGCTGCTGTTCTCGGCCACGTTCGAGGACCGGATCAAGGGCCTCGCGCTCGACTTCATGCGCGATCCGCGCCAGGTGCAGGTCGCGGCCAACAACACCATCGCCGAAACCATCGTGCATCGCGCGCATCCGGTCGATGCCGCGCGCAAGCGCGAACTGCTGATCGAGATCCTCAGCCAGCGCCACGCCGACCAGGTGCTGGTGTTCGGCAAGACCAAGCACGGCTGCAACCGCCTCGCCGAGCAGCTGGAGAATGCCGGCCTGCAGGCCGCCGCGATCCACGGCAACAAGAGCCAGGCGCAGCGGCAGAAGGCGCTGGACGCGTTCAAGGCGGGCAAGGTGCGGGTGCTGGTCGCCACCGACGTCGCCGCGCGCGGGCTCGACATCCCGCAGCTGCCGCTGGTGATCAACCACGACCTGCCGATGGTGGCCGAGGATTACGTGCACCGCATCGGCCGCACCGGCCGCGCCGGCGCGAGCGGCGAGGCGCTGTCGCTGGTGTCGCCGGAGGAAGGCGGCCTGCTGCGCCAGATCCAGCGCATGCTCAAGGCCGAGATCGTCATGGACACCGTTGCCGGTTATGCGCCGAGCAAGCCGATCCGCCTGGACGCGCCGATCCCGAAGAACGGCGGCGGCAATGCCCGCCCCGGCGGCCAGCGTCCGCCGCGCAAGCCGGCGCATCGCGCGCACGGCAAACCGCAGGACCGCGGCGCGCACGCGCACGCCGGAACGCCGCAGCGCAAGGACGGGCAGAAGCGGCAGGGCGGCCGGGGGCGCGGCGGCGGAAGCAACGGCCGCGCGTAACGGGCTGCTGTGGGAGCGGGTTGGACAGCCATCCGGCTGTCAAAAGCGGTAGCCGCGAAGGCTCTTTGCCGCATCGACGAAAAGCATTCGGGCCTGAAGGCCCTCCCACGGAAGCAGCCCAGCCTGAAGGTCCTCCCACGGAAGCAGCTGGGCCTGAAGGCCCTCCCACAGCAGTAGCCGGGCCTGTCGTCTCTTTTGACAGCCGGATAACTGTTCAACGCCCTCCCGCATCGTCGCGTTCCCTGCGACCGCCGCGCGGCACAATGCCGGCATGGAACCTGTTCTCGCCGAGCCGCTCGTCGTCGCCATCACCTCGCGGGCGCTGTTCTCGATGGAGGACAGCCACGGCTTGTTCGAACGCGAGGGCGTGGAGGCCTTCCGCGCCCACCAGCGCGCGCACGAGGACGAACCGCTGGCGCCGGGCGTGGCGTTTCCGCTGGTGCGCAAGCTGCTGGCGTTGAACGCGAATGTGCCGCCGGGCGGTCCGCAGGTCGAAGTGATTTTGCTGTCGCGCAATTCCGCCGACACCGGCCTGCGCGTGTTCAATTCCATCCAGCACCACGGCTTGGACGTGCGCCGCGCCACGTTCACCTCGGGCGCGCCGGTGTGGCCCTACATCCGGCCCTTCGGCGCGCAGCTGTTCCTGTCGGCGAACCCGGAATCGGTGCGGCGCGCGCTGGACGCGGGCATCGCCGCCGCGACCATCCTGCCGGCGCAGGCCAGCGCATCGCCGCGCGAGCAATTGCGCATCGCCTTCGACGGCGACGCGGTGATCTTCGGCGACGAGGGCGAGCGCGTGTCGCGCACGCGCGGGATCGAGGCGTTCGGCGCGCACGAACGCGAGAAGGCGCGCGAACCGCTGTCGGGCGGGCCGTTCCGCGGTTTCCTCGACGCGCTGCACCGGCTGCAGGACGCGTTCCCGCCGGGCGACGCGGCGCCGATCCGCACCGCGCTGGTCACCGCGCGCTCGGCGCCCGCGCACGAGCGGGTGATCCGTACCCTGCGCGAATGGGGCGTGCGCCTGGACGAGGCGCTGTTCCTCGGCGGCCGCGACAAGGGCGCGTTCCTCGAGGCCTTCGGCGCCGACATCTTCTTCGACGATTCGCAGCACAACATCGATTCCGCGCGCCGGCACGTCGCCGCCGGGCACGTGCCGCACGGCATCGCCAACGACTGACCCGCAGGCTCAGCCCGGCAGGCGGATGTCGCTCAGCTTCCAGGCCAGCCAGTGGCGTTCGAACACGAACACCACCGCGCGCCCGTCGGCGCTGTCCACCGTGGCGGTGAAGCGCGAGGGCGATTCGAACCGGGTCTTCGCGTGCAGCAGCGGGTCGGCGGCATCGTCCTTCTCGCCGACCGGCGCCTTGCCGGTCACGCGATGGGACAGCGCGCGCCCTTCCAGCAGCAGGGCGATGCCCATCGGCGACACCATGGCATCCACCGCGTGGTCGCTGATCTCGGCGATCAGGGTGCGGCCGAGGTCGTCGCCGACGACGCGGCCGGACGGCGCGGTTGCGCTGGCGAGCAGCCGCTTCGCGACCTTGGCGCGGATGTTCGCGCGCAGCGTCTGGAAATCGACGTAGCGTTCCAGCTTGTTCGGGTCGCGCGCCTCGATCGCGGAATGGATGCCGCGGATCGCGAGGTAGGGGCCGGCGACGCCATAGCCGAGCAACAGCACGAGCACGACCGCCAGCGCGGCCAGCCATTTCTTCATGTCAGAACTCCAGGTCCAGCGCCGCGCAAAGATAATCCACCAGCGGCGCGAGCGCCTGCAGGTCCTTTTCCAGCGTCGCGCGCAGGCGCGGGCCGGCCATGGTCGCGTCGTCGATGGCGCGCACCGCGACGAAGTTCTTGTGCCGCAGGTCGTCGATGAAGCGGAAATCCGCGGGGAACCCCGGCGGATTGCGCACCAGCATTTCCCCGCTTTCCAGGTCGTAGCGGCGGCGGAACGCGGGCGCGTGCGCCGCGGCCTGCCAGCCGCCGGGATTGTCGACGATGAACTGGCGGATGCGCCGCAGCGCCGGCGTGGACGGATGCCAGATGCCGCCGCCGACGAAGCATCCGCCCGGCTGCAGGTGGATGTAGAACGACGGCGCCTCGACCTGGCGCGAACGCGCGTGGAACAGCCGCGCGCCCTGCCACGACTTGTACGGCGCCTTGTCGCCGGAGAAGCGGGTGTCGCGCTGGATGCGGAACAGCGAACCGCCGACGACCTTGGGTTCGGAACGGAACTGCCCGCTGATCGCGGCCAGCGCCGGCTGCAGGTCGGCGAGCAGGCGCTGGAACGGCTCGCGCACCGTCGCCTCGTACCCGGCCTTGTGCGCGAGGAACCAGGCGCGCTCGTTGTGGCGGGCGAGGCCGCGCAGGAACCTGAAGCTCGCTTCGCTGAAATACGTCGTCATCGCAACGAATCCCCGATGTCGCGGCCCCAGGCTTCGAGCCGGCCGAGCAGCGCCAGTTTCGCATCATCGCCGGCGTGCTGGCCGCGCAGTTCCGCGATCTCGGCGAAGAAGGCGGGCAGGCTGGCTTCGGACAGGCCCGAATCCGCGCGCAGGCGTTCGCGGCGATAGGCGTCCCAGCGTTCGCGCTCGGGCGCGGACAGCGTCGCCGGCCAGTTGCGGGCGCGGTAGCGGAACAGCAGTTCCGGCAGGCGCGGGTCGCGGAACGCGAAATTCGCCAGCCCCAGCGCCTCGGGCGGCGTGCTGCGCACCTGCGGGAACAGGCGGCGGTCGGCGTCGTCGATGAAGCCGTCGTACAGCGCGGCGTCGACGTCGGCCGGCCCGCGTTCGGCCTCGGCGGCATACACGTTGCGCAGTTTTTCGGCGAGCGCGGGGCCGGCGGCGCGCAGTTTCGCGGCGCGCGCTTCGGCCGCGGCCGGGTCGATGCCGAGGCGTTCGAAATCGGCGTCGCGCAGGTGGTTCCAGGCCACCAGCGCCGGGCACTTGTTGAGGTGCACTTCCTTGAGCGCGATGCGTTCCTCGCCTTCGCCGAGCCGGCTGCGGGGCAGGTACATGCGCGCGGCGATGGTGGCGGCGTCGAGGTCGAGCAGCGTGTCGGGATCGCCGGCGAGGTCGAACACGATCACGCGCCCGTCGATGCGCGGATGCCGCGCCAGCGGCAGCACCGGCGCGGCGTTCATGCGGCTGGCCGGGTAGCGCTGCGACACGTGCAGCAGCGGCGCCATCGCGGTGGCGTCCAGCAGCGCGCCGGCGAAACGCTTGTCGCGCAGCTTCAGCGCGTATTCCCACAGCTTCGGCTGCGCGGCGCGGAACCGGCGCGCGAGGCCGACCGTGGCGCGCACGTCGCTCAGCGCCTCGTGCGCGTCGCCGATGCGCAGGCCGTTGTCCTCGGCCAGGTGCTCGAGCCGGAAGCTGGTGCCGCCGCCGTCCTCGCGCGCGCGCCAGCGGATGCCCTCCGGCCGCAGCGCGTGCATCAGCCGCAGCGCGTCGAGCAGGTCCCAGCGCGAATTGCCGCCGCGCCATTCGCGTTCGTAGGGGTCGTGGAAATCGCGGTACAGGCCGTAGCGCACGAATTCGTCGTCGAAGCGCAGCGAGTTGTAGCCCGCGCTGCAGGTGCCGGGCCGCATCATCTCGTCGTTGATGCGCGCGAACGCCGCGGCTTCGTTCACCCCGTCGCGCAGCGCGTCCTGCGGCGCGATGCCGGTGATCAGCGTGGCGACGGGCGAGGGCAGCAGGTCGTCGGCGGGGCGGACGAAGAACGAAACCGGCTCCTCGACCTCGTCCAGGGCCTCGTCGGTGCGGATCGCGGCGAACTGGGCGATGCGGCTGCGGCGCGGGTCGGCGCCGAAGGTCTCGAGGTCGTAGAACAGGAAGGAAGCGGCCATGCCGCCATTGTAGGAGCGCCTTCGGGCGTGGCCATAGGAAATCACCGCGATGGCGGCTTCAAACTGGGAGCGCCCGTCAGGACGCGACAGGCGGGATCGCGTCGAAGTTCGTGCCGGAATGGGCGCTGCTACAGGGGATCGAGCTTCGCCAGCACCGCCGCATCGACCGCCGCCCAGTCCACGCCGTCGAGCGCATCGAGCCTGCGCGTGGCGTTTTCGAGGATTTCGCGCTGCACCTCGCTGCGGTGCAGGGCGACCGAATAGGGGATGCGCATGAAGCTGACCATCGCGTAATGCGGCACGAAGCGGCCCGGGTGCCGTTCCTGCAGCGCGAGTTCGAGCCGTCGCTGCAGCAGGAACGCGGCGTCGTCGACCTTGTCGCGCATCTCGATGTAGTTCTCCAGCGCCATTTCCTGGATCGCCTCGGCGTCGGGCTTGCGCTGCGCCTCGAACGCGGCGAAGGCCTCGGCGCGCGAGGGCGCGCGTTCCAGGTGCTCGGCCAGCGCCACGCAATCCTCGAACGCGCAGTTCATGCCCTGGCCGTGGAACGGCACCATCGCGTGCGCGGCATCGCCGATCAGCACCGCGCGGCCGTCGAGATGCCAGCGATCGAGATACAAGGTCGCAAGCATGCCGGTCGGGTTCGCCTCGTAGTCGTGGCGCAGGTCCGGGATCAGCGGCAGCGCGTCGGGAAAATCGCGTTCGAACAGCGCCTGCGCCTGGTCCGCGGTTTCGACCAGCTCGAAGCTCGGGTATTCACCCTTGTGCGGCATGAACAGCGTCACGGTGAAGGTGCGCTCGTCGTTGGGCAGGGCGATGCACATGTAGTGGCCGCGCGGCCAGATGTGCAGCGCGTTCGGCTCGATGCGGAAATCGCCGGACGGCGTCGGCGGGATTTCCAGCTCCTTGTAGCCGTGGTCCAGCCATTCGGTGCGCTCGCCCAGCGATTCGACCTTCGCCATCTCCGCGCGCACGCTGGAACCGGCGCCGTCCGCGCCGACCAGCGCGGCGAACGGGCGCACGGTTTCGATGCCGTCGCCGCGGAAGGTCGCCAGCCCGGCGTCGAAATCCGCGTGCAGCAGGCCGTGGTCGAAGTGCAGGCGCGCGCCGTGCGATTCGGCGACTTCCAGCAGCACGATGTTGAGCTCGCCGCGGTTGATCGACCAGATCACCTCGGAGTCGTCGCGGCCGTAGCGCTGCAATCCCGGTTCGCCGTGCAGCGGGTGCACGAAGCGGCCGCGCATCATCACCGCCTGGCGCATCACCGCCTGGTCCGCGCCGGCCTGGCGCAGCGCGTGCAGGCCGCGTTCGGCCAGCGCGAGGTTGATCGAACGCCCGCCGGCGTAGCCGTGCACGCGCGGGTCGCCGCGGCGTTCGTACACGTCCACCGACCAGCCGCGTTGCGCGAGCAGCGCCGCCAGCAGCGCGCCGGCGAGTCCGCCGCCGACGATGGTCAAAGCCTTGTCATTCCCGCGTAGGCGGGAATCCAGCTTTTCAGCTGTCATTCCCGGCTCCAATGATGCTTGGCCATAGATCCTTCCAGTCGGGGTTCATGGTTTCGATCAAGCGGATTTTCCATTCGCGGTTCCATTTCTTGAGCTGCTTTTCCCGCAGGATCGCCGATTCCATGGAGCCATGCTGTTCGTACCAGACCAGGCGCACGACCCCGTATCGATTGGTAAAACCTTCGACGACGTGCTCCCGATGCTGCCAGATTCGTGCGATGAGATCGCTGGTCACCCCGATGTAGAGCGTCCCCTGGTAATGGCTTGCCAAGATATAGACGGCAGGTTGTTTCACCCGGAACTGATGCAAAGGGCGAAAGCTGGATGCCCGCCTTCGCGGGCATGACGATTATTTTCCATCGCGCCACTCCCGCACGGTGCGCGCGAAGCGCAGCACGTCGGCGAAGCTGTTGTACAGCGGCACCGGCGAAATGCGGATCACGTCCGGTTCGCGCCAGTCGCCGAGCACGCCGCGCGAGCCGAGGTATTCGAACAGCGCGCGCCCGCGTTCGCGTCCGCCGGCCACGCGCAGCGACAGCTGGCAGCCGCGCTGCGCCGGGTCGCGCGGGGTGACGACCTGCAGCACGGTGCGCAATTCCGCGTCGATCAGCGCTTCGAGGTAGCCGGTGAGCCGCTCCGACTTGGCGCGCAGCGCGGGCAGGGTCGCGCGGTCGAACAGCTCCAGCGACGCGCGCAGCGGCGCGACGCCGAGGATCGGCGGGTTCGACAACTGCCAGCCGTCGGCGCCGGGCGTGGGATCGAACTGCGGCCCCATCCTGAAGCGCACGCGCTGGTCGTTGCCCCACCAGCCGGCGAAGCGCGGGCGATCCGTGCGCGCATGGCGTTCGTGCACGAAGCAGCCGGCGACCGCGCCGGGCCCGGAGTTCATGTACTTGTAGTGGCACCAGACCGCGAAATCCGCGCCGCTGTCGTGCAAGCGCAGCGGCAGGTTGCCGACCGCGTGCGCGAGGTCGAAGCCCACGGTCGCGCCGGCGGCACGGCCGAGCCGCGCGATTTCCGCGAGGTCGAAGGCCTGGCCGGTGCGGTACTGCACGCCCGGCCACACGATCGTCGCCAGGCGCGGGCCGTGTTCGGCGATGGCGCGTTCGATCGCGGCCGTCGAGAACGTGCCGTCCTCGCCGTCGGGCTCGACTTCCACCAGCGCCTCGGCCGGGTCGAAGCCGTGGAAGCGCACCTGCGATTCCAGCGCGTAGCGGTCGGACGGAAACGCGCCGGCTTCCATCAGCAGGACCGGGCGCTCGCGGGTCGGGCGATAGAAGCTGACCAGCATCAGGTGCAGGTTCGCGGTCAGCGAATTCATCGCCACCACTTCGGAAGGTTGCGCGCCGACCACGCGCGCCAGTCCGTCGCGCACCAGCTCGTGGTAGGGCATCCACGCCGCTTCGCCGGTGAAATGGCCTTCGACCGCTTCGTCCGCCCACTTGTCCAGCACTTCCTCGACATGCGCGCGCGCGCCCTTCGGCTGCAGCCCCAGCGAATTGCCGACGAAATAGGCCTGCGGCTCGCCCTCGTGCAGCGGCAGGTGGAATTGCCCGCGGAACGCGCGCAGCGGGTCGGCGGCGTCGAGCGACTGTGCGTATTCGTCGGAGAAAGGGTTTGTCATCTGGGAAGAGCCTTTTGACGCGGATCAGATCGGATAAAAGCGATTGATGAAGAAACAGCACTTGCTGACGGTGATCTGTGTTTATCCGCTTTGATCCGTGTCAAAAATAACTATCACGCGAACCTCGATTCGGGCAGCCCCAGCCATTCCAGCGCGGTGCCGTTGTAGAGCCGGGCCTGCTCGGCTTCGTTCAATCCCAGGCGATCGATGCCTTCGCCCGGTACCTGCTCGCCGAGCGGGAACGGATAGTCGGTGCCGAGCATCACCCGGTCCGCGCCGCAGGTTTCGAGCAGGTAGCGCAGCGCCGCGTCGTCGGCGACCCAGGAATCGAAGTACAGGCGTTTCAGGTATTCGCGCGGGTTGCGGAAGTTGTCGGTCGCGACCAGGTCCGGGCGCATGTTGAAGCCGTGCTCGATGCGGCCGATGGTGTAGGGGAAGCTGCCGCCGCCGTGGGCGAGGCAGACCTTCAGCTTCGGCAACCGTTCCAGCACGCCGCCGAAGACCAGGCAGCAGGCCGCGCGCGATTGCTCGGCCGGCATCCCCACCAGCCACGGCAGCCAGTACTTGGGCATCGAATCGGTGCCCATCATGTCCCAGGGATGCACCAGGATCGCGGCGCCCAGTTCGCTCGCGGCCTGGAAGAACTCGAACAGCTCGGGCGCGTCGAGGTTCCAGCCGCCGACGTGCGAGCCGATCTGCACGCCCTGCAGCCCGAGTTCGTCCATGCAGCGCTCGAGTTCGCGCACGGCGAGCGAGGGCGACTGCAGCGGCACCGTGCCGATGCCGGCGTAATGGCGCGGGAACTCGCGGCAGGTCCCGGCCATGTGGTCGTTGAGCGCCTTGTGCAGTTCCAGCGCCTGGTGCGGCTTGGCCCAGTAGCTGAACATCACCGGCACGGTGGACAGCACTTGCACCTGCACGCCGAAGGCGGCGTAGTCGTCGATGCGGATCCGCGGGTCCCAGGTCTTGGGCCAGATCTCGCGGAAGAACTTGCCGTCCTTGTAGATGCGGTGGCGGCCGTCGTCGCCGTGGTGGATCACCGGGAAGCGGTTGTCGCCGTACTTCGCGGCCAGGTCCGGCCAGTCGCGCGGCAGGTAGTGGGCGTGGGTGTCGATCTTGAGCATGGCGCAGTTTAACCGGCCGCCGCGACGGCCGCGGTCGCCGCGGCGGGGGATTCGCGCAGGATGTGCGCGAGGCTGTCGATGCTGTCGGCGATGCGGTCGCAGGCATCGGCCAGGGCGGCGTCCACCGCGTCGTCGCCGTCGTCGGCCTCGAGGCGCGCGGCCAGCGCGCGTTCGGCCGGGCGCAGCGACGGCTGCTGCAGCAGCTTGCCGTCGCGCAGGCGGGCGGCGATCGCGCCGAGCGCGCCGTCGACCTCGCCGGCGAAGCGTTCCAGCTCCGGCAGCGCGGGCAGCGTCGCGCCGTCGATCAGCATCGCCTCGATCGGGATCACCGCGCGGATCAGCCGGTTGGCGTTCGACAGCAGCGATTCGGCGCGCTCGACGATGCGCCGGCCCGGGGCGTTGCGCGGCTCGGCGCGCAGGCGCTCGAGGGAGGCGAGCACGTTCGTCCGCGCCGAACGCGCGGCGTTGCGGGTTTCGTGCAGCGCGGCCATGTCGCCGGCGAGCAGCGCGCGCAGGTGCAGGCGGTAGCCTTCGACCAGCTTCGCCAGCGCCGGCTGCACGCGGTCGGATTCCCAGGTGGGCCACAGCAGGTAGGCGCCGAGCGCGAGCATGGCGGCGAGCACGGTGGCGATGATGCGCATCTCCAGCGCCTCGGCCGGGGCCACGCCCTCGAACGAGAACAGCAGCACCAGCAAGCCGGTGAGCAGCGCGACCGCGAGCGCGTAGTTCGCCTGCGCGTACAGGCGGAAGCCGAGGCAGAGCAGGGCCATCAGCAGCAGCTTGGCCGGCGCGCTGTCCATGCCGTAGTGGATCAGCACGCTGGCCACCAGCAGGCCGGCGAAGGTGCCCAGCGTGCGCTGCACGCCGAAGCGCAGGGTGCCGCCGAAATCGGGCTTGAGCACGATCGCGGCGGTCATCGGCAGCCACACGCCGTGCGGCATCGCCAGCGCGCGTTCGACCACGAACGACAGCGCGACGATGGCGGTGCAGCGCAGCGCGTGCCGCAGCGCCACCGACGAGAGCTTGAGGTTGGCGCGCAGGATGTTGCGTGGATCGGCCGGCCGCAGCGCCGCGGGCAGGCGCGCTTCGGCGCTGCGCGCCTCGATTTCGCCGCGGCTGCTGGCCAGCGCGCTGTTGCGCGCCAGCGCGCGCAGCTGCCCGCCGAGGCCTTCGGCGCGGGCCAGGGCGATGCGCGCGAGGCGGCGGTCGCGCGCGGGCAGGTCCGGGCGGATCGCGGCGGCGAACGCGGACACGGCGCGGGTGTAGGCCGCGAGCAGGGCCTCGGCCTGCACCGCCTGTGCACGGCGCATGCCGTCGGCGAGCGCGTCGAACACCTCGGCGCTGGCGGTGGCGACCGCGCGTAGCCGTTCGCGCAGGGCGGCGTCCTCGATGCGCTGGCCGATGTCGCCGAGGGTGACCAGTTCCACCCGCGCGCGTTCGCAGGTTTCCGCCAGCACGCGGAACGCCTGCACCGCGATGCCGCGCGCGCGGTATTCGCCATGCAGGGTTTCGACGACATCGCTCGCGGCTTGCGACGCCGGCGGCGGCGAGCTCGCGTCGCTCGGCGCGCGCGCCGCCTGCGCCAGCTGTTCCAGCACCGAGGCCAGGGCGAAGCGTTCCGGCCGGTAGCGCTGCAAGGGCCATGCGGCCAGCGCGAACAGCAACTGCAGCAGGCCGCCGCCGAAGATCGCCAGCGCCACGCCGGGCGCGTTCGACGCGGGCAGACGCATGTCGGCGGTGATGAGCAGCACGATCAGGCTGGTGAGGCCGACGCGCGTGGCCATCGGCCCGAGCGCGACCATCATCCCGCCGACAAGCGAAAACGCGACGACCGCAAGCGTGGCCCACGGCGTCGAGGCGCCGACGAGGATGCCGACCAGCGCCGCCAGGCCCGCGCCCAGCGCGGCCGCGAGCATCCGCGCCATGCGCAGCCGGTAAGGGCCGGGCTGGTCGCTGAACATGGTGTTGAGCGCGCCGGAGGTGGCGGCGAGGCCGGCGGCCTGGTGTCCGGTGGCGATGCCGATGGCCAGCGGCGCGACCACCGCCGCGGTGTTGCGCAGCGCCACCCGCAGCGGAACGTCGCCGGGCTTGAGGTCGGTGAGGTTGCGCAGCACGCGCACGGCGTCAGGTGATGTCCGCCTCGGAGTCCGCGTCCAGTTCGTAGCGGGTCGGGCGCGGGTTCAGCGTGCCGCACTGCCTGCAGGTGCGCAGCGCGTCGCTGCGGTAGAAGTTCTCGAACACGCGGAAGAAATCCTGCTCGATGTCGACCAGGTGGAACGACTCCGCGTACAGCTCGTGGTTGCAGTTCACGCAGAACCACATCAGCGCGTCGTCCTCGTGCGGCAGGCGCCTGCGTTCGATCACCAGCCCGACCGAACCTGGCATGCGCTGCGGCGAATGCGGCACCCGCGGCGGCAGGAAGAACATCTCGCCGGCGCGGATCGGGATGTCGCGCGCGACGCGCCGCCCGGAAGCGTCGTCCTCCTGGATGCGCAGCAGCATCTCGCCCTCGAGCTGGTAGAACCACTCCGGCCCCTGCTCGAAGTGGAAGTCGGTGCGCGCATTCGGCCCGCCCACCACCATCACGATGTAATCGTCGTCGACGATGCACTTGTTGCCGACCGGCGGCTTCAGCAGGTGGCGGTGCTCGTCGATCCAGGCCTGCAGGTTGATCGGGTTCGGCAGCATCGGCTCACTCCTTCAGCACGGCCACGCACTTCAGCTCGATCGCGATCGGCGTCGGCAGCGCGGTGATGCCCAGCGTGGTGCGGCAGGGCGCGTTGGCCGGGTCGGGAAAGAATTCGGCCCAGGCCGCGTTGTACGCGGCGAAATCGCGTTCCATGTCGGTGAGGAACACGGTGACGTCGACCAGGTCTTCCCAGCGCGCGCCGCTGGCCTCGAGCACCGCGCGCACGTTGGCGAACACCGCGCGCGCCTGCGCGGCGATGTCGTAGCGGCTGACGCGGCCGTCGGCGAAGTATTCGTTGCCGGGAATCGCGTTCGTCGCCGGATCGCGCGGGCCGATCCCGGACAGGAACAGCAGAGCCTGCCCCGGACCCGATCCGGGGTTGCCGACGCGGCGCGCGTGCGGGTAGTGGCCCACGGCCCTGGGCGCGTCGGCGGCGTGGATCGCGTCGGACATCAGCGGTCCTCCCGGTCGCTGCGGATGCGTTCCAGCGCGGCCGCGTATTGCGGTTCGAGCTGGTCGGCGGCGGCGACGTTGAGGCCGAGGTCGTGGACCCGGCCGTCGCGCAAGGTGTACACCCAGCCGTGCACGACCAGTTTCTGCCCGCGCGCCCAAGCGTCGCGGGCGATGGTGGTCTGGCAGACGTTGGCCACCTGTTCCAGCGCGTTGAGCTCGCACAGGCGGTCGTGCCGCAGCGGTTCGTCGCCGGCGCCGGCCAGCAGCCCGGCATGCTTTTCGGCGACGTCGCCGACGTGCCGGATCCAGTTGTCGGCGAGGCCCACGCGCGCGCCGGTCAGCGCGGCATGCACGCCGCCGCAGCCGTAGTGGCCGACCACGAGGATGTGCTCGACCTTCAGCACGTCGACCGCGAACTGGATCACCGACAGGCAGTTGAGGTCGGTGTGCACGACGACATTGGCGATGTTGCGGTGGACGAACACCTCGCCCGGCGCGAGGTCCACGACCTGGTTCGCCGGCACGCGCGAATCCGAGCAGCCGATCCACAGGTATTTCGGCGCCTGCTGCTTCGACAGGCGTTCGAAGAAGCCGGGATCCTCGCGCGAAACGCGTTCGGCCCACTCGCGGTTGTTGCGCAGCAGCGTGTCGAGGGTTGGCATCAGAGCGCGATTCCTACGTTGCGGGGTTCGGTGAAGAAGCGCATCGCCTCCAGCCCGCCTTCGCGGCCGAGCCCGGACTGGCCCATGCCGCCGAACGGCGTGCGCAGGTCGCGCATCAGCCAGGTGTTGATCCAGACGATGCCGGTGCGCAGGTTCGCGGCGAGGCGGTGCGCGCGCTCGAGGTCGCGGGTCCACAGCGAGGCGGCGAGGCCGTAGTCGCCGGCGTTGGCCAGCGCCAGCGCCTGTTCGTCGGAATCGAACGGCTGCAAGGTCGCGACCGGGCCGAAGATTTCCTCGCGGTTGGTCGCGCAGTCTGGGCCGAGGCCCTCGACCAGCGTCGGCGCGACGTACCAGCCGGGGCGATCGAGCGCGGTTCCGCCGCACAGCACGTTGCCGCCTTCGTCGCGCGCGCGCGCGATTGCCGCCAGCACCTTGTCGTATTGCGCCTGCGAGGCCAGCGGCCCAAGCCGGGTATCCTCGTCCAGCGGGTCGCCGACGCGCAGCGCCAGCGCGCGTTCGACCAGCGCGTCGCGCACTTCGGCATGAATCTCGCGTTCGACCAGCACGCGCGAACCGCACAGGCAGATCTGCCCGGCGTTCTGGAAGATCGAACGCACCAGCACGTCGAGGTTCGCGCGCCAGTCGCTGTCGGCGAAGACGAGCGTGGGGTTCTTGCCGCCGAGTTCCAGCGACAGCTTCTTCAGCATCGGCGCGGCGATGCCGGCGATGCGGCGGCCGACCGCGGTGCTGCCGGTGAAGCTGATCGCCTTCACCTCGGGATGCGCGACGATGGCCTCGCCGACTTCGGGGCCGCGGCCATGCACGATGTTGAGCACGCCGGCGGGGAAGCCGATCTCCGCCGCGATTTCGCCGAGCAAGGTCGCGCTGTGCGGGGTGACCTCCGAGGGTTTCGCGACCACGGTGTTGCCCGCGGCCAGCGCCGGCGCGATCTTCCAGGTGAACAGGTACAGCGGCAGGTTCCACGGCGAGATCGTGCCGACCGTGCCCAGCGGCTGGCGCAGGGTGTAGTTCAGCCCGGCCTCGCCGTGGTGCGATTCGCTGGAGAACTGCGTCGCCGCGTCGGCGAAGAAGCGCAGGTTCGAGACCGCGCGCGGGATCTCGACCTCGCGCGCGAGGCGGACGGGTTTCCCGCCGTCGCGGGCTTCGGCGCGGGCGACGTCGTCGAGCTGGGCTTCCAGCGCGTCGGCGAGGCGACGCAGCCAGTGGCCGCGTTCGCTGTTGGGCAGCGCCGACCAGGCGGGGAACGCGGCGCGCGCGGCTGCGACCGCGGCTTCGACATCCTGCGCATCGCCGTCCGCGACCTGCGCGAACGGCTGGCCCGTGGCCGGCTCGAACACGTCCAGCCAGCGCCCGTTCCCGGGTTGCGTCGGTTTGCCGTCGATCCAGTGCGGGAGGCGGAGCATGCGGCTAGTTTAAGGGAACGCGATTATGGCGGAAGGCGGGATCCGGGGATTCGTGTTCCATAGTCGAACCTGGAACCTGGCTTCTGCCCTGAATGGGTTGTCAGGCATCGTCGTTAAAATCTGTGGCTGCAAGTCGTATTTCGCTGAAGCGCATGCGGCGAAGATTGCCCTGTGCTTCCAATTTCCCTGTTGAGACAAGCCATCCGACTCGCTGGCTATAGAACACATCCGGGATACCCTGATACAAGTCGGGATACGCATCCATGGCCAGGCTTACTACATAAGCGACCTTCCGCCACTGTGGGCTGCATGAATCCAGGATCGATTGGTCAATTCGATTGATATCTGCTTCAGT
>JBGAHT010000061.1:0-15373 GCA_044226035.1 Thermomonas sp.
GAACCCGCGAAAGCCCAATTCGGGCCGCGGCGCAGGACCGGTGCCGTCGGCGACCCGCAGCGGCCGCATACCGCATGGCCCGGACTGGCCGGGCCCAGCGGCATGCAGGGCGACGATTCGGCGGCGTTCGAGCTCCTGCAGCAACTGCTCGCCGGGCGCCGCGAATTGCTGGGCAAGTTCCGCCCCGGCGCGACGCAGGCGCCGTTGCAGACGCTCGAACGCAGCGAAGTGCTCGCGGCCTTGCCGCTGCGGCTTCCCGCCACCGGGCCGGACGCGCAGGCCAGCGTGGGCGACATCAAGCAGGACCTGCTCGCGCGGATGCGCCAGCAGCGTGGCAAGGGCGCGACCCTGTCCGGCGAGGACAACGACACCTTCGAACTGCTCGGCATGCTGTACGGCCAGATCGAGCGGGAGGTGCATACCGACGCGCCATCGGCGCCGTTGCTCAAGCAATTGCAGGTGCCGCTGGTGCGGCTGGCGCTGCAGGACCGCGGCTTCTTCGTGCGCGAGGAGCATCCCGCGCGCATGCTGTTGAACACCGTCGCCGAATCCGGCGCGCGCTGGCTCGACCGCGACGACATCGATCCGCAGCTGATGCCGGCGATGCGCGACGCGGTCGACCAGGTGGTCCGCAATTACCGCGACGACACCGTGGTCTTCGCCAGGGCCAACGACGAACTGCAGTCGCGGCTGCGCACCATCGCGCACAAGGCCGAGCTCGCCGAACGCCGCCACATCGAGGCCGCGCGCGGCAAGGAAAAGCTTGAGGTCGCCAAGCGCCGAGCGATCGACACCATCAACGAACTGGTCGGCGACCAGCGCCCGCCGCATTTCGTGCGCGCGCTGCTCAACCAGGCCTGGGCCGACGTCCTGACCCTGTCCCTGCTGCGCCACGGCGCCGAATCGGACGAGTGGAAGCGCAAGCTCGAGACCACCCGGCAGATCGTCGAGATCTGCTGCCGCAGCGACCAGCACGCGCCGGACCATGCGCTCGCGGAGACCATCGAGGCCGCGCTGTCGCAGGTCGGCTACCACAGCGAGGAAGCTGCGGCGATCGCGCGCCGCCTCGCCAGCGCCAACGACGACGAAAACGACCCGGCTTCGCGCACCGAACTGGCGATGAAGCTCAAGGCGCGCGCGCGCCTCGGCGAGGAAGTCACCGGGACGGAGAAGCGCAAACTGCCGCCGCGCACGCCGGAGGAACAGGCGCGCCACGAATACCTGCGGCAGCTGCCCTACGGCACCTGGATCGAATTCAACGTCAACCAGCAGGGCGATACCGTGCGCCGCCGCCTGTCGTGGTACAGCACCATCACCGACAACGCGCTGTTCGTGAACCAGCGCGGCCAGCGCCTGGGCGAGCAGACCCTCGACAGCGTCGCCCGCCTGATCGTCAAGAACCAGGCGCGGGTGATCACCGCCGAGCGCGCGCGCCTGGTCGATCGCGCCTGGCACGCCACGCTCAACGCGCTGCGCAGCTTCGCGGGCCGCCCCGCATCCGCCGGTGAGCCCGCATGATCGACGAATTCCGCCGCGCGCCGCGCCGCAAGGTCTCGGACAACGTGCTGGTCACCGACGCGATGACCGAACGCGTGGTCGGCCGCATCGGCAACCTGTCCGAAACCGGCATGCTGCTGATCGCGAGCGCGCCGCTCAACGACGACGCGCTGTACCAGTTCCGTTTCCCGTTGCGCGACGAGGGCGGCCACGACATCCATTGCGAATTCGGCGCGCACCAGCTGTGGCAGGAAGAAGCCGGCGCGCCCGGGATGTTCTGGGTCGGCCTGCGCTTCATCGCCATCCCCGACGACCAGGCCGAACGCCTGAAGCGCTGGATCGAATCCCCGGGCGGCGTGTTCGAATAATCGACGCGGCGCAGACGCGTTCTGCGGCAGAATGCCGATCCCTGAAAGCATTCCCCCAACGCCGAGCCGCCACATGAACGCAACCCGCCCCGGCGCGCTGTACGCCGACCACCTCGCGACCCTGCAGCAACGCGCCGCGACCGCGCTCGAGCGCGGCGGCTACGACCACCTCGTCGTGCCCAGCGGCACCCTGCACTACCAGGTCTTCGACGACCGCGACTATCCCTATGCGGTGAACCCGCAGTTCAAGGCGTGGCTGCCCGTCACCGATGCGCCGGGCAGCTGGCTGGTGTGCACGCCCGGGGCAAAGCCGAAGCTGGTGTTCCTGCAGCCCCACGACTACTGGCACGCGGTGCCGGCCGCGCCCAACGGGTACTGGACCGAACACTTCGACATCGTCGTCATCCGCGAGCCGGAGGAAGCGCGCAAGCACTTGCCGGGCAACGCCATGCGCTGCGCGATCCTCGGCGAGGCGCAGAGCGCGCTGGGCCAGTACGGCGCCTACACGCCGAACAACCCCGACGCGGTCGTTTCCTTCCTCGAATACCAGCGCGCGTTCAAGACGCCCTACGAAGTCGCGATGATGCGCGAGGCGACGCGCATCGGCGTGCGGGCGCACCGCGCCGCCGAACGCGCGTTCCGCGCCGGCGCCAGCGAGTTCGGCATCCACCTCGTGTACTGCCAGGCCGCGGGCCAGGACGCGAACGACCTGCCCTACACGAACATCATCGCGCTCAACGAGCACGCCGCGGTGCTGCACTACATGCGCCGCGACCGCGTGCCGCCGAAGCCCGCCCGCAGCTTCCTGATCGATGCGGGCGCGGGTTTCGGCGGCTACGCCTGCGACATCACCCGCACCTATTCGGCGCAGGCCGACGATTTCCAGGCGCTGATCGATGCGATGGACGCCGCGCAACTGAAGATGTGCGCGCAGGTGCGCGCCGGCTTCGACTACAGGCAGCTGCACCTCGACGCGCACCTGGCGATCGCCACGATCCTCAAGGATTTCGGCCTGATCAACGTGTCGCCGGAAGTGGCGGTGGAAACCGGCGTCAGCAGCGCGTTCTTCCCGCACGGCGTGGGCCACGGCATCGGCCTGCAGGTGCACGAGGTCGGCGGCTTCATGGCGTCCGACGCGGGCGGCAGCCTCCCGAAGCCGGACGGCCATCCCTACCTGCGCCTGACCCGCGTGCTGGAGCCGGGCATGGTGGTGACGATCGAGCCGGGACTGTATTTCATCGACATGCTGCTCGACGAACTCAAGGACCGCGGCCTGGGGCCGAGCGTCGACTGGGACCGCGTCGCGCAGTTCAAGCCCTACGGCGGCATCCGCATCGAGGACGACGTGGTGTGCACCGAGGGCGATCCGGAGAACCTGACGCGCGAGGGGTTTGCGGCGGTTTGATTCTGCTCGTCATACACAGCCATCCGACTGTGGAAAGCTGCCCGCGAAGGCGGGAACCGCTCTTCAACAGCCGAATGGCTGTGTATGACGAACAAAAGCTTGTCACCCTGAGGCGAAACCGAAGGACCTGCTTTTCCCCTGCAAACCAGAAGCAGGTCCTTCGCTGCGCTCAGGATGACATCGGGGTGATGCGCTCAACCTCCCGCCCCCCCCGGCCTCGCCAACTCGGCTTCGACGCCGAACCGCTTCCCGGTTTCCAGGCTGACGCCGAGTGCTGGATTCCCGCGCTTTCGATATCCGAGGCCCGGATTCGCTTCGATCCCCCGGCACTCCCTCGCATGCCGGAAATAGCGGAAAATGCGCCGAACAGGGGATATGGGCGTACTGGTGGACAGGGAAGAACGCAAGACCGTTCCGGAGGGTCGGCCCAGACCGACGCGACGCCGCTTCTGTTCCATCGGCCTGCTCCTGCTGCTGGGGTTCCTTGCGTCGCTGGCGGCTGGCGCGGCGGCTGCGGACTGGACGTATCGCGTACGCCCCGGCGACACCGTCTGGGATCTGGCCGGGAAATACGTGCGCAACGACGTCCCGTGGCAACGCCTGCAGTCGTACAACCGCGTCGCCGATCCCTACCATCTGCCGCCGGGATCGTTGATGCGCTTTCCCGTCGCATGGCTGAAGCAGCAGCCGGCCAGGGCACGGGTGATCGGCGTCCATGGCGGGGCGACCGTCGTGGATGCCAGCGGCCGGCGATCGAACGTCACCGAAGGCATGCGCCTGGGCATCGGCGCGACTCTGCATACCGCCGCAGACGCCAGCCTCACGCTGCAATTCGCGGACGGTTCCCGACTGTTGCTCGAAGCCAACAGCGAATTGAAGCTCGACAAGCTCAGCGCCTACGGCGCGACCGGAATGGCGGACACCCGGCTCCGCTTGCCGAAGGGACGCGCCAGCAACGAGGTCCGGCCCCTGCATGGCCCGGACTCGCACTACATCATCCAGACCCCGGACATCATGTCGAGCGTGCGCGGCACCCGCTTCCGCGTCAGCAGCGACAGCGGCAAGTCGCAGGTCGAAGTGACCGAAGGCCACGTCAAGGTCGCCGGCGCTGGCAACCAGGTCATGCTGAATCCCGACCAAGGGACGATCAGCGGTCCCTCGGGGGCGCCCGGCGCGCCCCTCGTGCTGTTGCCGCAACCGTCCCCCGTCGTACTGGATGCAGCGAAGAGGCCGATGCTCCTGCGATGGCCCGCGGTGCCCGGCGCGCAACGATATCGCGTGCAGGTGGGTGCGACCCGCGCATTCCTGTACCTGTTGCACGATCGCGTGGTCGCGGACACGCAGGACGCGCTGGGCGACCTGCCGGACGGTGATTACGGAATCCGCGTCCGCGCGATCGACGCACAAGGCATCGAAGGCAGGGATGCGACGATCGAAGCGCAAATCGCGTTGATCCCGCCCTTCACCATTGAACCCGTCGCCGGCGCCCAGGTCGACGTGGATCGCCCGCGTTTCCGCTGGACTTCGATGGGATCCGGCATGCGCTATCGCTTCCAGTTGGCCGGAACCTCCGGATTCGCGCATCCGATCGTGGATATCCCGGAATCGGCGGACACGGAACTGCGCAGCCCGCAAGCGCTACCTCCCGGGGATTACGCATGGCGGATCGCCTCCGTCGACGGCGAGGGACGCAATTCGCCCTACACCGACGAAACCCGATTCACCGTGTTGCCGCCCGCAGCCGGACCAAGCCTCGCCCGCGATGCGGAGGCGACCCGCGGCAAGGAACTACAAGTCGGCTGGCCTGCCGGAACCCGGGGCCAGCAATACCGCTTCCAGCTTTCGCGCGATGCCGATTTCTCGCGACTGGAGGTCGACCGCGAGACCGACCAGAACCGGATCGCATTGCCGGGACTGGGGGCGGGAACCTGGCATGCGCGCGTCCAGCTGATCGACAGCGACGGCTATGCGCATCCGTTCGGACCCGGCCAGAGCTTCAAGGTCGGTTGCCTGCCCTGCCGCTGGGCCGCCGGCGGCGGCGCGCTGCTCCTGCTGCTTTCGCTCTGACATGGCCGCGTCCCTGCTCTCCTGGCGCAACGGCTTCATCGCGGCGCTCGCCACCGCCGCATGCGTGTGCCTGCTCATGTTCACCGGCGCCACGCGCATCGCCGATGCATGGTTCTACGATGCCGCGATCGCACGCACCGGCGGCACGGCCGACAACCGCATCGTCGTGATCGCGATCGACGACAAGAGCCTGTCGGCGCTCGGGCATTGGCCGTGGCGGCGGCGCATCCATGCGGATCTGCTCGGCCGTTTGCGCGAAACGCAACCGAAGGCCATCGGCTTCGACGTGATGTTTTCCGAACCCGACTACTCCGACCCGGACGGCGATCGCGCATTGGTCGCGGCGGTCGCGCACAGCGGCCACGTGGTCATGCCGGTGATGGTGGAACCGCAGGAACCGGACGGAACGCCGGTCGAAGTCCTGCCAATGAGCGCATTGGCGGAGGCCGCCGCAGGCCTGGGCCACACCGCCGTCGACGCCGACCCGGATGGCATTTCGAGGAGCGCCTACCTGCGCGCGGGATTGGGCGACCCGCATTGGCCCGCATTCGCATTGGCGCTGCTCGCCACGCAAGGCGGCATTGCCGCGACGGACATCCCGGGTGACCGCAACCCGACGCAGGGGATCGCATCGCCGTACCTGTGGAACCGGGACTATCGCGTCATGGTGCCGTACGTGGCCGCACGGGACTTCCAGCAGGTATCGTACATTGACGTGATGCGCGGACAGGTTCCGGCCGCGCTGCTGCATGGGCGCTGGCTACTGGTCGGCGTCACGGCGCATGGCATGGGCGACAGCGTGCTGACCCCGTTGCGGGCCGGCGAAGACCGCATGCCGGGCGTCCTCTATCAGGCGAACCTGCTCAACATGCTCCTGCAACGCAATGCGATCGTGCCATTGCCGATGTCATGGCAGGTGCCCGCCGCCATTCTGCTCGTGGTGGTTCCGATCCTCCTGCTGTTGCGCCATCCGTCGCGACGGGCATGGTGGCTGATCCTCGCCGCCGCGGTTTTCATCCTCGCCACGAGCGCGGTGCTTTTGTCGCATGCCCGCGTCTGGTTCCCGCCGATGGCATCGCTGTTCGCATTGCTGCTCGCGTTCCTGCTCTTCGCGGCATACCGCATGCGGCAAACGGATCGGCTCGCGCATTCGGACGCACTCACGCAGCTTGCGAACCGCCGTCTCTTCGACCTGATCCTGAACCGCGAATTCCTCGCGGCAAGGCGCAGCGAAAAACCACTGTCGCTGCTGCTCATCGATGTCGACCATTTCAAGCATTACAACGACAGTTGCGGCCACCAGGCAGGCGACGAGATGCTGCGGACCATCGCGCAGGCGGTGATGAGGCATGTCTGTCGCCCGCGCGACCTGCCGGCACGCTACGGAGGAGACGAGCTCGCAGCCATCCTTCCCGAGACCACCGCGCACATGGCCAGCAGGATCGCCGATGCGATCGTGCGCGACGTCAATTCGCTCGCGCTCCCGCACCCGGGCGCCGGCCGCCTTCCGATCGTGACAGTCAGCATCGGCGTGGCGGCATCCGACCCGAAGCGGGAACACGACAGCGGGGCCCTGCTCGAACGGGCGGACGTTGCGCTCTACCAGGCCAAGAGGCTAGGCCGGAACCGCAGCTACCTCGCGCCGGCCTGGGACGCGTGAGGCGCAAGAACTGGCAAGCCCGCATCATGATTTGCTGAACGCAAGGGGCTGAACATGTCGAAATCGAATATCGGCATCATCGTTCTTGCGATTTTGCTTCTCGCGTCAAACGGTTTTTGGGCTTACGCCTTGTCGCTCGGCAAGGAACCCTCGCGAAGCCCATACAAGTGCGAACCGAGCGACGCAACGGCAGAAGTTTATGACGAAGCTGTCTTGCCGCTTGAAGCGGCAATTGCCGAATCGGCTTCTCCACGAGCCAGCCGGGACAGCATTGTTCGCGCAGCTTCTAAATCGAAGCGCGGAGATGGTCTGTCCGTATGTCAAGAAGATGACTTGATCCGCGTTCGAGGAATTCAACTCAAATTCGATCAGGCAGGAAAATTGATCGGAGCGACAACTGAAATTTGCGTTCCATGATTACGAAAAACGCTGGATTACCAGCCATCCGGCTATTGAAGAGCGATTCCCGCCTTCGCGGGAATGACGGCTTCTAGACCTCCCGCGTCTCGCCGGGCCTCGCCAACTCGGCTTCGACACCGAACCGCTTTTCGATTTCGCCCGCGAGCGTCGTGCGCGCCGCGTCCTCGCCATGCACCAGCGCGACCGGCGGGTGCGGATCGAATCCCCCGTACCACTCGAGCAAACCGTGCTGGTCGGCGTGCGCCGACAGCCCGCCGACGGTGTGGACCTGCGCGTTCGCCTGCACGTCGCGGCCGAAGATGCGCACCCACTTCGCGCCGTTCACCAGCCGGCGCCCGAGCGTGCCCTCGGCCTGGTAGCCGACGAACACCACGTGCGCCTGGCGCCGCCCGAGGTTGTGCCGCAGGTGGTGCAGGATGCGCCCGCCGTTGGCCATGCCGCTGCCGGCGATCACGATCGCGCCGCGCTCGATGCGGTTGATCGCCATCGATTCGTCCGCCGTGGTGGTCGCGCGCAGGTTCGGCAGGCGGAACGGGTTCGGCGTTCCGCGCCAGACCTCCTGCGCGTCGGCGTCGAACAGCTCGTGGTGGCGGTCGTACACGCGCAGCACGCGGTTCGCCATCGGGCTGTCGAGGAACACCATCCAGCGCGACATGTTCCACTCGTCCCAGTGGCGCGCGAACCAGTACAGCAGTTCCTGCGAGCGCCCGACCGCGAACGCCGGGATCAGCACGTTGCCGCCCGCCTTCCACGCCGATTCGAGGATGCCGCCGAGTTCGGAAATCGTCTCCGCGCGGTCCTTGTGGTTGCGGTCGCCGTAGGTCGATTCCATCAGCAGCAGGTCGGCCTCGCGCACGTTCTCCGGGTCGCGCAGGATCGGCGTGCCCTTCGGCCCGAGGTCGCCCGAGAACACCAGCTTCTTCCCGTCCGCCCACAGCTCGACGATGGACGAGCCGAGGATGTGGCCGGCATCGCGGAACCCGAGCCCGACGCCGGTGAGGATGGCGGTGCGCGTGTCGTAGCGCAGCGAGCGCACCTGCGCCATCGCCTCCTCGACGTCGTCGCGAGTGTACAGCGGCCGGACCTCGGCTTCGCCCGGGCCGCGCCTGCGGTTGGCGCGCTCGGCGTCGGCCTCGGCCAGCGAGGCCGCGTCGAGCAGCATGATCGGCATCAGTTCGGCGGTCGCTTCCTGGGCGAAGATCGGGCCGCGGAAGCCGCGCGCCACCAGTTGCGGGATGCGGCCGATGTGGTCGATGTGGGCGTGACTGACCACCAGCGCGTCGATCGACGCCGGTTCGAACGGGAATTCGTCCGCGTTCGCCGCTTCCATCTCGCGGCTGCCCTGCTGCATGCCGCAGTCGAGCAGCACGCGTTTCCCGGCGCATTCGACCAGGTGCATCGAACCGGTGACCTGCCCGGCGGCGCCGTGGAAGTGGATGCGCATCGTGGTCCCCGTTTCCGTTCGCGGCGAACCTAGCACGGGCCGGGTGCGGGCGATGGCAAGGTTGTGAAGATTCCATGAGCCCGGCGGCATGACGTTCGACACCCGCCGCCCCATGGCAACGCGCCTACAGTGCGCGGTGCCGCCCCGCGCGGGGCGTCCCATGCCACGCCTCGCCCGGAGCCCCTCGTGACCGCCAAACCGAAGTTCGCCCTGCTCGCCCTGTCGCTCGCCGCCGCCCTGGCCGGTTGCCCGAAGCAGGACGCCTCCGCGCCCGCCGCCGATGCCGCCAAGCCCGACGCGCCCGCGCAGCCGCAATTCACCCTCGACGAAAGCAAGCTCGCCCCGGCGATCCGTTTCTCGGCGGACGACCTCGACAAGGCCAAGAACGCCTGCGCCGACTTCAACGGTTACGTCAACGGCAAGTGGGAGGCGTCGAACCCGATCCCGGGCGACCGCTCCTCGTGGGGCGCGTTCGACGCGCTGGCCGAGCGCTCGCTGTCGGTGCAGCACCAGCTGGCCGAGGAAGCGGCGGCGGAGAAGAACCCGACCGGCGTCGACAAGATCGTCGGCGACTTCTGGGCCAGCGGCATGGACGAGGCCAGGATCGAGCAGCAGGGCATCGACCCGATCAAGCCGATGCTCGCGCAGGTCGATGCGCTCACCGACACCGCGTCCATCGCCGACTACATCCGCGCCACCGCGGCCAAGGGCCAGAACGTGCTGTTCGACTTCGGCCCCGAGGCGGACTTCAAGAATTCGTCGATGAACATCGCCTACGCCACCCAGGGCGGGCTGGGCCTGCCCGAGCGCGGCTACTACTTCGACAAGGACAAGGCCGACAAGCTCGCCGCCTACCAGGCGCACATCGCCAAGGTGCTCGAACTGGGCGGCGCGACCGCGGAGGACGCGGCCAGGCAGGCGAAGGATGTGATCGCGTTCGAGACGCGGCTGGCCAAGGCCTCGCTGTCGAAGGAACAGACCCACGACGTGGCGGTGTACTACAACCCGACTTCGCCCGCGGACGCGGACAAGCTGACGCCGAACTTCCCGTGGACGAAGTTCTTCCAGGCGCAGGGCGTGGAAACGCCGAAGATGTTCTCGCTGGCGATGCCGAAGTTCCACGAGGAAGTGGACAAGATGCTGGCGGACACGCCGGCCAGCGCGTGGAAGTCGTATTTCCGCTTCCACCTGATCGACGGCGCCTCGCCGTACCTGTCCAAGGCCTTCGCCGACGAGAACTACGATTTCTACGGCAAGACCATGCGCGGGCAGAAGGAACAGAAGGCGCGCTGGAAGCGCGTGCTCGGCGCGATGGACGGGGAGATCGGCGAGGCATTCGGCCAGGAATACGTGAAGGTCGCGTTCCCGGCCGATTCCAAGGCGAAGATGGAGGCGCTGGTGCAGAACCTGCGCACCGCGCTCAAGGCCCGCATCGAGAAGCTCGACTGGATGAGCGACGCGACCAAGGCCAAGGCGATCGAGAAGTGGAACAGCTTCACGCCGAAGATCGGCTACCCGGACAAGTGGCGCAGCTGGGACGGCCTGCACACCAGCCGCGACAGCTACATCGGCAACATCCTCGCCGCCGACGCGTTCAACTACCAATGGATGATGGGCAAGATCGGCAAGCCCGTCGACAAGACCGAATGGGGCATGAGCCCGCAGACGGTGAACGCTTACTACAACCCGTTCCAGAACGAGATCGTGTTCCCGGCCGCGATCCTGCAGCCGCCGTTCTTCGATCCCAAGGCCGACGATCCGCTGAACTACGGCGGCATCGGCGCGGTGATCGGCCACGAGATGACCCACGGCTACGACGACCAGGGCTCGCGCTTCGGGCCGGACGGCAACTTCAACAACTGGTGGACCGACGCCGATTCGAAGGCCTTCGCCGCGCGCACCAAGAAGCTGGTCGACCAGTTCGACGGCTACGAGGCGCTGCCGGGCCTGCACGTGAAGGGCTACCAGACCCTGGGCGAGAACATCGCCGACCTGGGCGGCATCAACGTCGCCTACGACGCGATGAAGGCGGCGACCGCGGGCACGCCCGACCCGATGACCGACGGCATGGACCGCGACCAGCGCTTCTTCCTCGGTTTCGGCACGATCTGGCGCGGGCAGCTGACCCCGGACTACCTGAAGGTGATCGTCAACACCAACGAGCACGCCCCCGACCAGTTCCGCGCGATCGGCGCGCCCTCGAACATGCCGGCGTTCGCGGCGGCGTTCTCGTGCAAGGCCGGCGACCCGATGGTGCGCAGCGGCGACAAGCAGGTCGTGATCTGGTGAGCCCCGCGGGACGGCGGCCCGCCGCCGTCCCGGCCGCCCGGCAAGCCCGGTTCCGGGCCGGCCCGTGACCTTCGACACCCGCCCGCAGGCGGGTGTCGTCGTATGGTCGCGGATTCCGCGCCCGCCATCGCGGCCGGAAACCGCCCTTCCCTCCTTCGCCCCGCCCGGAGTCCTTCGTGACCGCCAAGCCCAAGTTCGCCCTGCTCGCCCTGTCGCTCGCCGCCGCGCTCGCCGGCTGCCAGAAGCAGGACGCTTCCGCGCCCGCCGCCGATGCCGCCAAGCCGGCCGACGCGCCCGCGCAGCCGCAATACACCATCGACGAAAGCAAGCTGCCGCCGGTGAACCGCTTCGACATCGGCGACCTCGACACCAGCAAGAACGCCTGCGACGACTTCGCCGGCTACGTCAACGGCAAGTGGCTGGCCGCGAACCCGGTGCCGGGCGACCGCACCAGCTGGGGCGCGTTCGAAATGCTGGGCGAGCGTTCGCTCGGCGTCAGCCACCAGCTGGCCGAGGAAGCGGCGGCGAACAAGAACGCCAGCGGCGTCGACAAGATCGTCGGCGACCTCTACGCCACCGGCATGGACCAGGCCAAGATCGACGCGGCCGGCATCGCGCCGATCCAGGGCCGCCTCGACGCGATCAACGCGCTGACCGACGGCCCCTCGGTCGCCGAATACCTGCGCCAGAGCTTCGCCAAGGGCGAAGGCGAGCTGTTCGGCTTCGGCCCGAGCCCGGACTTCAAGGACTCGTCGATGAACATCGCCTACGCGTTCCAGGGCGGCCTCGGCCTGCCCGACCGCGGCTACTACTTCGACAAGGACAAGGCCGACAAGCTCGCCGCCTACCAGCAGCACGTCGCCAAGGTGCTGGAGCTGTCCGGCACGCCGGCCGCCGACGCCGCGAAGCAGGCCAAGGAGGTGATCGCGTTCGAAACCCGCCTGGCCAAGGTGTCGAAGTCGAGCGAGGAACTCTCGCGCGACGCCGAGCTGTCCTACAACCCGGTCAGCGTCGCCGACGCCGACAAGCTGACGCCGAACTTCCCGTGGTCGAAGTTCTTCGAATCGCAGGGCCTGGCCCAGCCGAAGATGTTCTCGCTGGCGATCCCGGCGTTCCACGAGGAAGTGAGCAAGATGCTCGGCGACACGCCGGTCGACGCGTGGAAGGCCTACCTGCGCTTCCACCTGGTCGACAGCGCCTCGCCGTACCTGAGCGATGCCTTCGTGCAGGAGAACTTCGACTTCTACAACAAGGCCATGCGCGGCCAGAAGGAAATCAAGGACCGCTGGAAGCGCGTGCTCGGCACGGTCGAGAACCAGGCCGGCGAAGCGCTCGGCCAGATGTACGTCAAGGTCGCGTTCCCGGCCGAGTCCAAGGCGCGCATGCAGCAGCTGGTGCAGAACCTGCGCGACGCGCTGAAGGCGCGCATCCAGAACCTGGCATGGATGAGCGAGGAGACCAAGCAGAAGGCGCTGGAGAAGTGGTCGACCTTCACCCCGAAGATCGGCTACCCGGACAAGTGGCGCAGCTGGGACGGCCTGGTCACCAACCGCGACAGCTACCTCGGCAACGTGTTCGCCGCCAACGAGTTCAACTACAAGTGGAGCCTCGGCAAGATCGGCAAGCCGGTGGACAAGACCGAATGGGGCATGAGCCCGCAGACGGTGAACGCCTACTACAACCCGCAGCAGAACGAGATCGTGTTCCCGGCCGCGATCCTGCAGCCGCCGTTCTTCGACGCCAAGGCCGACGACGCCACCAACTACGGCGGCATCGGCGCGGTGATCGGCCACGAGATGACCCACGGCTACGACGACCAGGGTTCGCGCTTCGGGCCGAGCGGCAACTTCGAGAACTGGTGGACCGCCGCCGACGCCAAGGGCTTCAAGGCGCTGACCAACAAGCTGGTGCAGCAGTTCGACCAGTACGAGGCGCTGCCGGGCATGCATGTCAACGGCAACCTGACCCTGGGCGAGAACATCGCCGACCTGGGCGGGCTCAACATCGCCTACGACGCCATGCAGCGCGCGCAGCCGGACAGCAAGCCGACCACGCAGGTCGGCGGGCTGAGCCGCGACCAGCGCTTCTTCCTCAACTTCGGCACCATCTGGCGCCGCAACTTCACCCCGGACGAGCTGAAGGTGCGCCTGGTCACCGACCCGCACGCGCCCGCCAACTTCCGCGCGATCGGCGCGCCCTCGAACATGCCGGCGTTCGCGGCGGCGTTCCAGTGCAAGGCCGGCGACAAGATGGTGCGCGGCGGCGACAAGCAGATCCTGATCTGGTGACGTCGATCGGGTGAGTTCCGCCACGACGTGGCGATGCACGAAGGCCCGGGACGACCCGGGCCTTCGTGTTTCCCGCGGCCGGCGGGCACATGCCGCGTTCATCGCCGCGCGCCCGGGCCTTGCTAGACTCGGCCCTTCCTTTTTCGCGACGGAATCGCCCATGCCCGCAGCCCGACCGCTCGTCATCGCCCTCGGCCTCGCCCTCGCCACCACCCTCGTCGCCGGCGGCGCCGATGCGGCGAAGAAGAAGCACGGCAGCAGTTCGGCGAAATCGACGACGAGCAGCGCCTGCAGCGATTACTACGCGTCGGTGGACAAGGCATGGATGGACGCGAACCCGGCCGACCCGGCGACCGGCGAAAGCTCCGCGCTCGGGCAGTTGAACGCGCTGGCGCGGCAGCAGCAGATCGACCTCTTGAACGCCGCGATGCAGTCGCCGCAGACCGCGAACCAGAAGCTGCTCGGCGATTTCTGGGCCAGCGGCCTCGACGAGGCCTCGGTGGAAGCCAACGGCGCGAACCCGATCGCGCCGCTGCTCAAGCGCATCGACGGCATCCGCCGCGACCGCGACATCGCGCCGGCGTTCGCCGCGCTGCACCAGGTCGGCATCCCGGTGGCGTTCGATTTCGCCGCCGACATCGACCTCGCCGACCCGAGCCGCAACATCGGCTACTTCACCCAGGGCGGGCTCGGCCTGCACGACCCCGCGTTCTACACCCGCAGCGACGCCGACGCGCGCGCGCTGATGGCGCGCTACGCCGACTACGTCCGCAAGATCCTGACCCTGGCCGGGACCAAGCCGGAAAAACTCGAGGCCGACGCCGGCGCGGTGATCGACATCGAGACCCGCATCGCCCAGGCCTCGCGCCCGCAGCAGGCGATGCAGGATCCGCGCAGCAACTACGCGCTGGTCGAGGTGGGCGGGCTGAAGAAGCAGTACCCGCACCTGCAGCTCACCGATTTCCTCGCGGCGCAGGGCGTGAACGACACCCGCGTGTCGCTGGCGAACACGCAGCTGTTCGCGCAGCTCGACGCCATGGTCGACACGCTCAAGCCCGATGCGTGGAAGGCCTACCTGCGCTACCAGGTCGGCGCGGCGATGGCGCCGTACCTGTCCAAGGCCTGGCGCGACGTCGATTTCGACTTCCGCGGCCGCGTGCTGCGCGGCGAAGTCGCGCCGCGTTCGCGCCAGCAGCTGGTGCTGGACGCGATCAACCAGGCCGGCGGACCGATCCTCGCCAGCGAATACGTCGCCCGCTACCTGCCGCTGGCCACGCGCGCGCGCGCCGAGGCCGTCGCCGATGCGATGCGCGACGCGATGTCGGGCGCGATCGACGGCAACACGTGGATGAGCGCGGAAGCCAAGGCCGCGGCCAAGGCCAAGCTGGCCGGGCTGAAGATCGAGATCGGCGCTCCGGCGCACGACCCGGCCTTCGACGTGAAGCCGCTGGGGCGCGGCAACTTCGGCGACGACATGCTGATCGCCTCGACCTGGCGGCACCTGGTGGAGATGCGCCGCATCGGCCGCAACGATGGCGAACGCCGCTGGGACGTGCTGCCGCAGCAGCCTTCGGTCGGCTACGACCCGATGAAGAACCACCTCATCGTCACCGCCGCCGCGCTGCAGGCGCCGATCCTGGACATGACCGCCGATCCGCGCGAGCACTACGGCGCGCTGGGCGCGCTGATCGGCCATGAGCTGACGCACGCGTTCGACGGCAAGGGCCACCTGGTCGATGCGTCCTTCGCGATGCACGACTGGTGGACGCCGGCCGACACCGCGGCGTGGAACGCGCGCACCGCGCAGATCGTCGCGCAGTTCAACGGTTATCGCTATCCGGAGCTTTCGAGCAACGTCAACGGCGGCATGACCGCGACCGAGAACCTCGCCGACCTCGCCGGCCTGGAGCTGGCGTGGAACGCGCTGGCGAAGAC
>JBGAHT010000062.1:0-14803 GCA_044226035.1 Thermomonas sp.
CCTCGCCGCGAGCTATCCCTACCTCAAGCGCTACACCCACCTGCCGCAGGTGTATCTGGGAATGGCCTTCGGCTGGGGCATCCCGATGGCCTTCGCCGCGGTGCAGGGCCACGTGCCGCCGCTGGCGTGGCTGCTGTACGTGGCCAACATCTTCTGGGCGACCGCCTACGACACCTGGTACGCGATGGTCGACCGCGACGACGACCTGCGCATGGGCGCGAAATCGACCGCGATCCTGTTCGGCGACATGGACCTCATCGCGCAGGGCGTGCTCTACGCCTGCATGTTCGTGGCGCTGATCCTGGTCGGGCGGCAGGCGCAGCTCGGCGCGTATTACTGGTGCGGGATCGGCGTGGCCGCGCTGCTGGTGTCGTGGGAATTCCTGCGTGCACGCGACCGCGATCGCGACGCTTGCTTCCGCGCGTTCCTGCACAACCACTGGGTGGGGATGGCGATCTTCGCGGGGATCGCGCTGGATTACCTGCTGCGAGCCCCTCTCCCGCCGGGAGAGGGGTTGGGGTGAGGGTTCGGTTCGCACGCGGTGCGCAGGATCGCTTCCGCCACCGCTTCCGTCTGCAGCAACGCGTCATGATCCCAGAAGCGCAGCACGTGCCAGCCCTGGCTGTGCAGGAAGCGGGTACGTGACGAATCGCCCCCGGGCGTGTGCTGCGATCCGTCGAGTTCGATGATCAGCTTTCTCTCGATGCAGCAGAAGTCCGCGATGTAAGGCGGGATCGGGTGTTGCCGGCGGAATTTGAGTCCGCCGAGTCGCGAGCCACGCAAGAACCGCCACAACGCACGTTCCGCATCGGTCGTTTCCCTGCGCAGGCGGCGGCAGGAATCGCGAGTTCTGGTTGGCAGCGGTGGACTCACCATGGTCGTTTCCCCGCACCCTCACCCCAGCCCTCTCCCGGGGGGAGAGGGAGGAAAGCGGTCGCTCACGGCACCCGCGCGCCGGCGGCGCCTGCGGCGCCTGCGCGCTGCCGCTTACGCGAGCTTGCGCACCTGGAACGCGGCGAACACCTGGAACACGCCGTAGACCAGGGCGCCGGCGCCGATCCACAACGTGGTGACGAGCATGCCCGCGAGCGGATCGGCGGCGAACAGCAGGCCCAGGACGATGGCCAGCGCGCCGCTCAGGATCAGCCACCATTCGCCACGAATCGCCTTGCGCACGCGAATGGCGAACACGATGCGGTAGATGCCGGCGACCACCAGCCACACGGCGACCAGCAACGCCATCGAGCCGGCGACCGCGAGCGGGCGGGTGATCGCCAGCCAGCCGAACAGCGCCGAGACCACGGTGTAGAGCAGCAGCCAGCCCTTGGAGATGCCCGGCGGTTCCTTGCCGAACACCGCGGCCAGGCTGATGCCCGCCTCGAACAGGGCCATGACGCCCGCGGTCCATGCGAGCGCGGCGGCGGCCGACACCGGCCGCATCAGGGCGATCGCACCGAACACGATCGCGGCGATTCCGTAGAGCAGGAGGATCCACCAGCTACGGCCGAGGGCGTTGAGGATCGGCATACCCGGTGACGCGGCGGAACCGTTCATGATCAACTCCCTTAAGCGGCTATGGAAGAAATCGGCAGGTTGCCGAATCAGCTTAGGCCCAAAGGGGACGGTACACATGTCGCGTCGCACAACGCTGGGAGTGCCGGGTTTCGGGCTGCGCACGGGGGAGGAGCCAACGCGGGCAACGGCGAATCGCCCGATCGATGCACCGGCCGGTTCACCGGCATGTGGGGATCAATCGATTCGAAGCAGACGGGCGCCGATGCGATTTCCTTGAGGGACTTCCCCGATCACGCGCCGATCTCGTCGGAGTACGACGAGTACAGGTAGGTGATCGCTGTGCCTGGCGGCAGGTTGCAGGTCATGGAAAAGTTAGCGCTCAAGGGGATGGTCTTGGTCGCGTTGAAATCTTCCGGGCCCCAACCGGCGGCCGTATAACCTCCCGTGGGAATGGTATATGTCTTGGACACATAGGTTTGCGGTCCTGAGGGGTAGTTGTAGATCGCGTTCACCCCGGTGCAGGTGACGGTATGGGATTGGCCATCGGTGGAGGCGAGCATGTAGTTGGCGTAGAACAGTTCGTACGAGGATTCATTGGAATAGCCACAAATCACGAAGACTCCCGCCGTGCCGCCATTCCGGTAACCCGTCGCGCGTGGGGAGACCACAGTATCGATCGTTGGGACGCTGAGTTGGCAGGCATCGGCAGCATTCGCCTTGAAATAAGCAGTAATGAGGTTCGCGCGCGCGTCCCCGTGCTGCAGGATGCACGCCAGGCCCACAACCAGCGGCACGGCAGTGGAGCAAGTTTTCATCTGCATGGGATCTTTCCGGTTCGGGTCAGTTGCCGATCTCGGTGTAGGAAGATGAATACAAGCTGGTGATCGCTGTGCCTGGCGGCAGGTTGCAGGTGAAGGAAAAGTTGAGTCCGCTCCAGGGGATGGTTCCTGTCGCGTTGAAATCTTCTGGACTCCAGCCGCCGACCGTGTAGCCGTTCGTTGCGTAAATGTCGATTGTCTTGGAGACGTACACTTGCGGCCCGGAGGGATAGTTGTAGACCCCGTTCACCGCGGTACAGGTGAATGAATGGGACTGTCCATCGATGGTGGCGGCAATGAATCTGGCATAGACCAGGTCATAACTACTTGCATTGGAGTAGCCACATATCACGAACACGCCGGCCGTGCCCGTATTGCGGTAACCATTCGCGCGCGGCGCGACCACGGTATCGATGGTCGGAAGGCTGAGTTGGCAGGCACTGGCGGGGTTTGCGTGTGAGTTCAAAGCTGTTGTGCCCGCGTACGCGTCCCCGTGCTGCAGGATGCACGCCAGGCCCACAACCAGCGGTACGACGGCGGTGAAAGTTTTCATCTGCATGGGATCTCTCCGGCTCGGGTCAGTTGCCGATCTCGTAGGTGTACAAACTCGACAGCGTCGTGATCGCGACCTGTGGCGGCAGATTGCATGTGATCGAAAAGTTGTGTGCACTTCCCGGGATGGTGTTGGTTCCATTGAACGAGGATGGGCCCCAACCGGCCACGTTGGTGCCCGTCGCAGGGACACTCCAAGTGCCCGTCACGTAGACTTGGGTCGATTCGCCGGCAAGCCCGTTCACGCCCGTGCAGGTAATGGTGTGGGCCTGGCCGTCCATGGACACGAACGCAAAGTTCGCCAGGCTCAATTCATAGCCGCTGGTTTTTCCGTAACCACAGATCACGAAGGCCCCGGTCGTGCCCGGATTGCGGTAACCATTCGCACGCGGCGCAACCACGGTATCGATAGTGGGGACGCTGAGCTGGCAGGCCTGGGCCGCATTCGAGTAGGAATATGAAGTCGTCGTGCTTGCGCGCGCCGCCGTGTGCGGCAGGGCGCACGCCAGGCCCAGCAACAACGGCACGGCGGAATGAAGCTTGATCTTCATGGGGTTCTCCTGTTGATCGAACAGTGGCGGCTTTCGCGGCGATTTCCCGTTCAGTTGCCCACGTCCAGGTCGTAACTGCCGCCGATGTAGGAAATCGCCGTCTGCGGCGGCAGGTTGCAGGTGACCGTGAACGTCTGCGACGAAGGAATGGTCGAAGATCCGCCGAATTCCCCCGCGGAAAAGGCCAGCCCATAGCCGCCCGTGGAAACGTCGAACGTCTTGGTGAGGTAGGCCTGGGCGGACAGTCCGGGAATGCCGTTGACGCCGGTGCACGACACGGCATGCGTCTGTCCGTCCAGCGACAGCAACGCCAGCGCGACCGTCTTGAACTCGGCATGGGTCGGGGCGACCACGCCGCAGATCACGAACGCGCCGGTCGTGCCGGGGTTGCGGTAGCCGTTCGCGCGCGGCGCGACCACGGTATCGATGGTGGGGATGCTGAGCTGGCACACCGCCGCCCCGCTGCCCAACATCGATTCGGAATGCACCACGGCCCAAGCGGGCATCGCCAGTGCGCACGCAAGGCCGAATACTGCCAAAGGAAGAGTGACGGCGCGTGCGTTCATTGCGGTCCCTTCAGGCGCCGATGTCTTGCTGGTAGCTGGTCGTCAGCGACAGGATCGACACATGCGGCGGCAATGCGCAGGTGATCGACAGGCTGAAGCCATTCGGCAACCCAGATCCGCCGCCGTAATCCGAGGGCGAGAATCCGAGCGAGCCCGACGCATTCGCCGCCAGGGTGATCGTCTTCGTCTTGTAGGTGATCTGCGCGAGGTTGTCCGACTGGCCGGTGACGGCCGTGCAATCGAACGTGTGCGCGACGTTGTCGAACGAGCGGAAGAACAACGTTCCCAGGATCAGGAACGAATCGTCGGTCGGCAGGCTTCCCCCGCAGATCACGAAGGTGCCGCTGGTGCCGTCGTTGCGGAAACCGGTCGCGCGCGGCGCCACCTTCGTGTCGATGGTAGGCAGGCTCAGTTGGCAGGCCATGGCCGAGTTGTAGGACGCGAACTGGGTCTTCAGCGCCGCGGCGGCCGGCCCCGGCGCCAGGGCGCACAGCGTGCACGTGGCAAGCAACGACGCGATCGTGGATGTGCGGTTCATGGCCATGGGTCCCTTCACGCGCCGATGTTGAGGTCGTACGTGCTTTCGGTGCGCAGGATCGACACCTTTGGAGGCAGGGCACAGGTGACGGTGACGTTCAGCCCTCCCGTGATGGTCCCTCCGCCGTAGTCGCCGGACCAGACGTAGATCCTGGCCGCGTCGCTACCTGCGGGAAGCACCAGCGATTTGGACTTGTAGATGAATCCGGAATTGGCGGTACCACTGACGAAAGTGCAGTTCACGGTCACCGATTGCGTGCTCGTCGAATACAGCCACAGCGCGGCGCCCGACAACAGGCTGTCGTCGGTCGGCAGGCTGGTGCCGCAGATGACGAACAAGCCGGCCGTGCCGTCGTTGCGGAAGCCGGTAGCGCGCGGCGAAGCCTGCGTATCGATCGTGGGCAGGCTGAGCTGACAAGCCTGTGCCGCGTTCTCGGAGATGGATTCCGAGTTGATCGTGGCCCGAGCGGGTAAGAGCGCCGCGACGAGCACGGCACCGGACATCGTCGCGATGATTGCGCTCGAATGCGTCATGCCAGGCTCCTCATGCCCCGATGTTGCGGAAAACATGCGCGCTCACGCGTTCGATCGCCGCGTGCGGCGGCAACGCGCAGGTGATGGAGAAGTTGTATCCGTTGGGGATGCTCGTGCTGCCGCCGAAGTCCACCGCGGAGAAAACAGTCGCGTTGGGGCTGCCGGCGGCCACGTGGATGGTCTTGCTCACGTATTGCTGCGTGCCGCTGCCATCCCCGTTGACGCCCGTGCAGTTCACGTCGTGCGCGGCGCCATCGGCGGTCGAGAGGTAGATGCTTGCGTCGAGGTAGTAGGTGTCCGTCTCCACGGGGTTCCACAACCCGCAGATCACCCAGGTCGTGCTGTTGCCGTCGTTGCGGAATCCGTTCGCGCGCGGCGAGACCTGTGTGTCGATGGTCGGGATGCTGAGCTGGCAGGCTTGCGCGGCGTTCGTGTAGACGTAGTCGTAGTTGCTCGTGGCGCCGGCAGGCGCGAGGCACGAGCCTGCGGCGAGGGCCGCGATCGCGAGACGGACATGGAGATCCATGTCACGCCCCCACGTCGAGCTTGTAGCCGTACTGCAGGTAGACGATCGACACGTTGGGCGGCAACGTGCAGGTCACCGTCATCGCCCAGCTCTCGGGGATGGTGCCGGTGCTGAGGAAATCCTCCGGCCCCCACGGGAAGAACTGGCTGCCTGTCGCCGGCGCGGTGACCGCCTTGGTTGAATACAGGATGTTGGAATTGCCGAAGACGCCGGTGGCCGTGGTGCAATTGAACGTGTGGGCCTGCCCGTCGAACGAGGCGACACCGATGTTGACGAACGTCAGGTAGCCATCCTGGTTCGGCTTCGGATATCCGCAGATGACGAAGGAGTTGGTGGTGCCCTCGTTGCGGTAGCCGATGGCCTTGGGCCGGACTTTGGTATCGGTGCTCGGAATGCTGAGCTGGCAGGTCGAAGCCGGCGTGAGATTCGCGAACATGTCGCGCACGACTGCGTCCGCAGGGGCGTGGAAGCCCAGCCCAAGCGCGACGATCGCGGCTGCCGTGGTCCTGCCAAGTCTTTGCTGCTGCATGGGCCCTCCCCGGACGGAAAGTCCGAACCTGATTACCCATGCCCCTCGCAAGCCGATGGCGAAACCGGACATGCCGGCCTGCGGTTGGTACGCGCGGCCCCCGGCCCGGCGCCTCAGCCCGCCCCAGCGCGCAACGTGCGCGGGTGGCCGGCGCCGTAGATCGACGCGAACAGCGCCTGCGCGCGCCTGCGCCATTGCGCCGCCTCCTCGCCGCGGCCGCTTTCCTCGAGCAGGGTTGCGAGGTCGCTGGCGATTTCGGCGTAATCGTCGGTGCGGTCGAGCTGCGCGTCGGCAAGGCGTTTCAACGCAACGCGGACCGCGGCTTCGCCGGCCTCGCGTTCGCCGAGGCGGAACCGCGCCAGGCCCTCGGCGGCCTCGAACCGGTTGAGGAGCGGATCGCTGGCGACGGTCCGCATGCGCATCGCCACCAGCGCGGGTTCCAGCTCCGCCTTGGCCGCCACGGCCTGCCCCTGCATCAGCAACGACAGGCCCAACTGCGCGCGCGCGATCGCGTGCAATTCCTCCGAGCCCTGCAAGTTCATCACTTGCCGCGATTGCGCCGCAGCGGTCGCGGGCTCGCCTTCGCGGGTGGCGAGTGTGGCGCGCACCATGTGCAGGTTGAGCGCGATCGGGTGGCGTTCGCCGAGCGCCTTGCGCATGATCCGCTCGGCCTCGTCGAGGTCGCGGTGCGCGTCGGCGACATGCGCGGCTTCGCCGCCTTCGGCCGACGCAAGCCCCAGCAGCAGCCAGATCATGCGCGGATGTTCCGGCCCCGACTGCGCGGTGAGTAGCGCGATGGCGCGCCGGAACGCGGCATCCGCCTCGGGATAGCGATCCAGCTTGAGATAGGCGTTGCCGACATTGTTCCAATCGACGGCGAGGTCGGGGTTGTCCTTGCCGAGCAAGGATTCGCGCTCGCGCAATACCGCCTTCAGCTGGTTCGAGGCTTCCAGCAGTTCGCCGCGGCCGACCGCGATATTGGCGAGGTTGGTGCGTACCTTCGACAGTAGTTCGCGCTGGTCTCCGGGCGTAGCTTGCAGTTCCGCCAGTGCGGCCAGCGCGTCCGCGCGCGCACCGTCGGGGTCGCCGTTCTGGCGACGCAGGCTGCTTCGCTCGTACAGCGCGTTCGCCAGCACCGGCCCGCGGACATGCTGCGCGCGCAGTTGCGCGATGCCGCGGTCGAAGGCATCGCGCGCCTGCCCGGCGTCGCCGAGCGAGAGCAGGCTGGAACCGATGGCGACGCGGAGTTCGGCCTGCGAATCCGGTGCGGCGGTCAGGCCGGTATCCACTTCCTTGGCCGCTGCGCGCAGGAAATCGACCGCGGTCAGTTGCGCGCCCTGCGCATGCTGCAGCGCGTCGGTGCCGGCGATCAGTTGCACGAGGAAATCCTTGGTCGCGAGCGCGCGCTTCGCGCTGGCCTCCGCGCGCGCCGCGTTGTCGCGGGCGAGCGCAGCCTGCCGGTTGGCGACGCGCGCCTGCCACAGCGCGACCACCAGGGCGAGCGAAATGCCGACCACCGCGACCGCGGCCGCGGCCACGCCCCAGCGATTGCGCTCGACGAACTTGCGCAACCGGTAGAGGCGGTCGCCGCGCGCGGCCGATACGGGGCGTCCATCCAGCCAGGCGCGCAGGTCGTTCGCGAGCGCTTCGGCGGATGCATAGCGCCGCTCCGGCTCGCGTTGCAGGCAGCAGCGCACGGTCGCCTCCAGGTCGCCACGCAGGGCCGTGCCCAGCCGACCCGGCCCGAATCCGCGCGCCGAGGCGGCCGAGTCGCCGATGCGGGCGGCGGTGCGCGACAGGGGCTCCGGTTCGGCCGATGCGTTCGCAAAGGGCGATCCGCCCGCGAGCAGGTGGTGCAGGACGATGCCGAGCGCGTACACATCGGTCGCGGTGGTGATGGCCCCGCCGTCGACCTGCTCCGGCGCGGCGAACTCCGGGGTCAGCACCCGTTCGCGCGTCGCGCCGCGCTCGGCCTCGCCTTGCAGCAGCAGCGATGCCGAAGTCAGCAGTTTGGCCTGGCCCCCGTGCGTCACGTGGATGTTCCCGGGCTTGAGGTCGCGGTGCACCACCAGGTTCTGGTGCGCGCGCTGCACCGCGGCGCAGACCTGCAGGAACAGGCGCACGCGATCGCGCAGGCCGAGCGCATGCGCGTCGCACCAGCGATCGATCGGTTCGCCGTCGACCAGTTCCATCGCGAAGTACGGCGACCCGGCATCGTCCACGCCGCCGTCGAGCAACGCGGCGATGTTCGGGTGCTGCAGGCCGGCCAGGATCTGGCGTTCGCGCAGGAAGCGCCGGCGCAGCGCCGGCTGGTCCAGGTCGACGCGAATGCGCTTGATGGCGGCCTGTTGCTGGAAGCCCCCGTCGACGCGTTCGCCGCGGTAGACCGCACCCATGCCTCCGTGGCCGATCACCCCGGCGATGCGCCATGGTCCGATGCGTCGTTCGAGCAGCGCATCGTCGTCGTCCGTGCCTTCCGCCGACAGCAGCGTCGCCGGGCTGCGCGCGAACATGCCGTCATCGTTGTCCGCGACGAGCAGCGCCTGGACTTCCGCGTGGAGCGCGGCGTCCTCGTCCGCAAGCGTCCGCAGGCGAGTCGCGCGCTGTACCGGATCGAGTTCGACCAGTTCGTCGAACAGCGCCAATGCGCGTTGCTGGAGCCCGGGCGTGTTCATCCCATGCCGGCGCGCGACATGTCCAACTGCAGGAAGGCGCGCGCCTTGCGCCAATCGCGGCGCACGGTGCGTTCGGTCAATCCTAGCGCGGACGCGATCTCGGCCTCGCTCATGCCGGCGAAATAGCGCCATTCGACCACCTGCGCAAGCCTCGGGTCGGCCTCGGCCAGGCGTTGCATCGCCGCATCCAGCGCGATCAGGTCGTCGGCGCCATGGGCCGGCGCTTCATGGCGGTCGTCGAGGGTGACGCGCAACTGGTCGCCACCGCGCTTGGCGCTGAGCACGCGTCGCGCCTCGTCGACCACGATCATGCGCATCGCGCGTGCCGACAGGGCGAGGAAGTGTTCGCGGTCGCTGGCCGATGCCCCGGCGCGCACCAGCTTCAGCCAGGTCTCGTTGACCAGCGCCGTGGTGCACAGCATCCCGTCGCGCAACGCAGCCCGTTTGCGCAGCTGGCGGTGGGCGAGCATGCGCAGTTGCTCATGGATCAGCTCGAACGCGCGGTCGAAGGCGCCCGCTTCGCCAGCGCGGGCCTGTGCAAGCAGCAGGGTGACTGATGGCGCTTCTGGCATCGAGGAACCCCCGGGAGTGGGCGCAGCCTCGCGCAAAGCCGGGGCTGCGGCAAGCTGCCTGTCGTTTCGGATCCAAGTACGACAGGCAACGGAAAACAGCCGCCATCACGGCCTTGGGCTCACGGCACCCGCGCGCAGACCCATGCCTCCACGCGCATGACGCCGGCCTTGCGCAGCGCCTTCGCGGCCGCGTGCAGCGTCGCGCCGGTGGTCATCACGTCGTCGACGAGCACGGCGCACGACGGCAATGGACGTTCCGAATCGACTTCGAACGCGTTCCGCAGGTTGCGCTTGCGCTGGTCCGCGTGCAGCCGCGATTGCGCGGCGGTGGCGCGGGCGCGGTGCAGCAGGTCGTCGCGCAAGGAAAGGCCGAGCGTGCGCGCCAGCGGTTTCGCCAGTTCCAGCGCCTGGTCGTAGCCGCGCCCGCGCAGGCGCTTGCGGTGCAGCGGAACCGGCACGATCGCGGCGTCGCGCGCGAACCCCGGCGTGGCTTCGCACATCAGGCCGGCGAGCAGGCGCCCGGCGGCGAGGTCGCCGTGGAACTTGAAGCGCGGCAGCAGCCGGTCCAGCGGCCGCGCGTAGAGGAAGGCGGCGTGGATCGCGTCCAGCGGCGGCCGGCTGGAATCGAGCCTGGCGCGCAGGCATTCGCCGCAAACCGATCCCGGCATCGGCAAGGGCAGCGCGCAGCGCGGGCAGGCGGCCCGCAGCCACGGCAACCCGGCGTGGCAGGCGACGCAAAGGTCTCGGCCGCCGGCGCCGCGGCCGCCGCAGGCGAGGCAGCGCGCGGGCCAGGCCCGGCGCCAGCCGTCAACCCAGGCCGCCAGCGTGAAGTTGACAGCCCCGGACATGCTTTCCAGACTGCCCGCCTCGCAGTCGCCTGTCTGTCAGGGAATTCCGAAATGACCCCGCTCCGCCACGACTGGTCCCGCAACGAAATCGAGGCGCTGTTCGCGCTGCCCTTCACCGAGCTGCTGCACCGCGCGGCGACGGTGCATCGGGCGCATTTCGACCCGGCCGAAGTCCAGGTTTCGACCCTGCTGTCGGTGAAGACCGGCGGCTGTCCCGAGGATTGCGCCTACTGTCCCCAGGCGCAGCGCTACCACACCGGGGTCGAGGCGACCAAGCTGATGTCGACCGAGGCCGTGGTCGAGAAAGCGAAACAGGCCAAGGCCGCCGGCGCCTCGCGCTTCTGCATGGGCGCGGCCTGGCGTTCGCCGCACGACCGCGACATCCCGAAAGTGGCGGCGATGATCCGCGAGGTGAAGGCGCTCGGCCTCGAAACCTGCGCCACGCTCGGCATGCTGTCGAACACGCAGGCGCATGCGCTGCGCGAGGCCGGGCTCGACTACTACAACCACAACCTCGACACCGCGCCGGAGTTCTACGGCGAGATCATCCACACCCGCGAGATGCAGGACCGGCTCGATACGCTCTCGCACGTCCGCGACGCGGGCATGAAGACCTGCTGCGGCGGCATCGTCGGCATGGGCGAATCGCGTTCGCAGCGCGCCGGGCTGCTGCAGGCGCTGGCGAATTTGCCGGCACACCCGGACTCGGTGCCGATCAACCGCCTGGTGGAAGTGCCGGGCACGCCGCTCGGCGATGCGCGCACCTCCTCGTTGCTCGACCCGTTCGAATTCGTGCGCACCATTGCGGTCGCGCGGATCATGATGCCGAAGTCCATGGTGCGCCTGTCCGCCGGGCGCGAAACCATGAGCGACGAACTGCAGGCGCTGTGCTTCGCCGCCGGCGCCAACTCGATCTTCTACGGCGAGAAGCTGCTGACCACCGGCAATCCCGACACCGAGCGCGACATGGCGCTGTTCGCGCGCCTGGGCCTGCGCCCGATGTCTGTCCCGAGTGAAGGCGCTGAAAGCACCGGAATCGAATGGGTCGAATCCGCGACCGACGACGCCATCGACGCGTGCAGCACCACGGTCCACGCCGGCATCACCGCGGCGGCCTGAGATGCAACGGGCCTATCGCGCCAGCTGCCATTGCGGTCGTGTCGTCGCCGAGGCCGACCTCGACCTCGAACAGCCAAGCTTCCGCTGCAATTGCTCGATCTGCCGGCGCACCCGCTTCTGGCCGGCGGTCGCGCGGCCGGAACAGTTCCGCCTGTTGCAGGGCGGGGACGCGCTGGTGAAGTACGTGTTCGCCGGCGAGAAGAACCACCACTTCTTCTGCGGCACCTGCGGCGTGCGCGTGTTCGGCGTCGGCAACGACACGCCGGTCGGCCAGGTGGTTGGCGTGAACCTCGGCTGCCTCGAAGGCGTGTCCGAGGAAACGCTTTCGCGAATCCCGGTCGTGGCCATCGACGGCATGCACGACCGGATGGAAACCCCGGAATTCCCCGCCCACCTCTGACCGCGCGCGCATGACCCGCCCCGACCTCCGCCAACGCATCGCCGCCGAGCGCGCGAAACGAGCCGCGCAGGACCGCCTGCGCATGCGTCGCCCCGCGACCCGCCGCGACGGCGTGCGCTTCGAGGTCGACGGCCGCTGGCTGACCGGGTTCTGCGGCAACGACTACCTCGGCCTGTCGCAGCACTTCGCGGTGGTGAACGCGCTGCAGGACACGGCCGCGCGCGAAGGCGCCGGCGGCATCTCCTCGCACCTGGTCTGCGGCCACCACGCCGTGCACGCCGCGCTCGAACGCGAGGTCGCGGACTGGCTGGGCGTGGCCGACGCGCTGCTGTTCGGCAGCGGCTTCATGGCCAACCTCGCGGTGGTGCAGGCGCTGCTCGGCGACGACGACCTGTGCGTGCAGGATCGGCTCAACCACGCCAGCCTGGTCGATGCCGCGCGCCTGGCCGGCTGCAGGCTGCGCCGCTACCCGCATGCCGATGCCGAAGGCGCGTTGCGGCAATTGCGCGGCGCGCCCGAAGGCGCGGCGTTGCTCGCCACCGACGGCGTGTTCTCGATGGACGGCGATGTCGCGCCGCTGAAGCAACTGGCGCTGGTCGCGCGCGCGACCGGCGCGATGCTGTTCGTCGACGATGCGCACGGCATCGGCGTGCTCGGGCCCGAAGGCCGCGGCAGCGTCGCGGCCGCGGGGCTCGGCGTGGACGCGGTGCCGCTGCAGCTGGTCACGCTGGGCAAGGCGCTGGGCAGCTACGGCGCGGTGGTCGCCGGCGACGCGGACTTCATCCGCCACCTTGGCGAAACCGCGCGGCCCTATGTCTACACCACCGCCATGCCGCCGGCGCAGGCCGCGGCATCGCTGGCGGCGGTGAAGCTGGCGCGGCGCGACCAATGGCGGCGCGAACGCCTGGTCGCGAGCATCGCGCGCTTCCGCGAAGGCGCGTTGCGGCGCGGGTTCGCGCCGATGCCGTCGGACACGCCGATCCAGCCGCTGTCGTGCGGCGGGGACGCGCACGCGCTGGCGTTCGCGCAGGCGCTGGAAGCGCAGGGGTACTGGGTCGCGGCGATCCGCCCGCCGACCGTGCCCGAGGGCCGGGCGCGGTTGCGCATCGCCTTCTCCGCGCTGCATTCGGACGCGGACGTCGACGGCCTGCTCGACGCGCTCGAACGCGCGCGCGAAGCGGTCGAAGGCGGCTTCCTCGCCTCGCGCGCGGCCGGCGCATGAGCCTGCACGTCGAGGTCGCGGGCGATGGCCCGCCGCTGGTGCTGCTGCACGGCTGGGCGATGCACGGCGGCGTGTTCGCGCCGCTGGTCGAACGCCTCGCCCCGCGCTTCACGCTGCACCTGGTCGACCTGCCCGGGCACGGCCACAGCCGCGACAGCGGCGTGCCGTTGCGGCTCGACGCCTGCGTCGAGGCGATCGCCGCGGTGGTGCCGCGCGCGCCGTGGTGCGGCTGGTCGCTGGGCGGCCTGGTCGCGCTGCAGGCGGCGGCATCGCGCCCCGAAGCGGTGCCCGCGCTGGCGATGCTGTGCGCGAGCCCGTGCTTCGTGCGCGGCGACGGCTGGAAACATGGCGTGTCGGCCGAGGTCTTCCGCAGCTTCGCGGATGGGTTGCGCAACGATTACCGGGGCACGCTCGAACTGTTCGTCGCGCTCGAGGCGTTCGGTTCGGACCACGCGAAGGACGACATCCGCTCCCTGCGCGGCGAATTGTTCGCGCGCGGCGAACCCGCGGCCGAAGCGCTTGCCACGGGGCTGGAACTGCTCGAAACCAGCGACCTGCGCGGCGCGTTGCCGGTGCTGTCCGTGCCGTCGCTGTGGATCGGCGGGCGCCGCGACCGGCTGGTCGATCCGCGCGCGATGCAGGCCGCCGCCGCGCTCACGCCGAACGCGTCCATGCACGTGGTCGAGCACGCCGGGCACGCGCCGTTCCTCACCCATGCGGACGACGTCGCGGCGCTGCTCGCGGATTTCGCGATGGAACGCGCGGCATGAACGCGCTGTACGACACGCGCCAGGTGCGGCGCGCGTTCTCGCGCGCGGCGACCGGTTATGACGCGGCCGCGACATTGCAGCACGCGGTGGAAGCGCGCCTGCTGGAGATGCTCGACTACCGCGACGATCCGGCGCTGCAACGCGCATCGCCGCAAGTCGTGGTCGACCTCGGCTGCGGGCCGGGGCGCGCGGCGGCGGCGATGCAGAAACGCTGGCCGAAGGCGCGGGTGCTGGCGCTGGATCTGGCCTTGCCGATGCTGCGCGAGTCGCGTTCTGCATCAAAGCGCTGGGCGAAACTGTTCGCGCGGCATCCGCAGCCGGTGTGCGCGGACGCGCGCGCGCTGCCGCTGGCGGAGAACTCGGTCGACGTGCTGTTCTCCAACCTGTGCCTGCAATGGGTCGAGGACCTGGACGCGGTGTTCGCCGGCTTTCGCCGCGTGCTCAAGCCGCGGGGCCTGCTGCTGCTTTCGACCTTCGGCCCGGACACGCTGTGGGAATTGCGCGAGGCGTTCGCGCGCGCGGATCCATCGCCAGGCTCAGGACAGGCTCCGCCGCCGCACGTCAGTCCGTTCGCCGACATCGCCGGGGTCGGCGATGCGCTGGTGCGCGCCGGTTTCCACCAGCCGGTGCTCGAGCGCGAGGTCGAGGCGACGGCCTATCCCGACCTCGCCGCGTTGATGCGCGAATTGCGCGCGATCGGCGCGACCAATGCGCTGGCCGCGCGCCGGCACACGCTGACCGGGCGCGCGCGTTTCGCCGCGGCCGAACGCGCCTACGAGCCGTTGCGTCGCGGCGACGGGACGCTGCCGGCGACGTGGGAAACCATCACCGCGATGGCCTGGGCGCCGGAGCCGGGCGCGCCGATCCGCGAGGGCGAAGTGGAAATCGCGCGCTTCCCCGCGAACGCGATTCCGGTGCGGAAGCGGTAATCAGCGGAAGTAGGTTGGGTTGAGGCAACGCCGCCGCTCTTAACAGCCGAACGGCTGTTCAAACCCAGCGATGTCGGAGCTGGGTTTAACAACCCAGCCTACGAGTTTCTACGCAGTCTATTTTCCGAAAAAACGAGAAA
>JBGAHT010000063.1:0-14449 GCA_044226035.1 Thermomonas sp.
ATGCTCTAGTCGATCCAGTTCGGCTTGCGCTTGTCGAGGAAGGCGGACAGGCCTTCCTGTCCTTCCGGCGAAACGCGCAGTTTCGCGATCAGCGCGGCGTTATCGGCGTCATGCTTCGCGCCATCGGCGTGCGCGGCGACGTCGCGCACGAGTCGCTTCGCGCTGGCCGAGGCGATGGGTCCGGCCTTCAACAGCAGGTCGACCTGTTTCTGCACGGCGGCATCGAGCTGTTCGGACGGGACGACCTGGTGCAGCAAGCCGATACGCAATGCCTCGGCCGCGTCGAAGATCTCGGCGGTGGCGAACCAGCGTCGCGCCTGCCGCGCGCCGATCGCATTGATGACATAGGGCGAAATCACCGCCGGCAGCAATCCGAGTTTCGATTCGGTCAGTCCGAACTTCGCTTCCGGAACGGCAATCGCGATGTCGCAGCAGGCGACCAGACCCACGCCGCCGCCGAAGGCCGCGCCCTGCACGCGCGCGATGGTCGGCTTGGGCAGTTCGTCCAGCGTGCGCATCAGGCGGGCGAGGGCGAGCGAGTCCTCGCGGTTCTCGGCCTCGCTGGCGGCGGCCATGCCGCGCATCCAGTTGAGGTCGGCGCCGGCGGAGAACGAGGCGCCGCTGGCTTCGAGCACCAGCACGCGCACGCCGGGATCGGCCGCGATCCGCTGCAGCGCGGCGGTGAGATCGGCGATGAGGGCGGCATCGAAGGCGTTGTGCAGTTCCGGCCGTTGCAAACGCAGGCGGGCGACGCCGGCCGTGGTTTCGCTGTGCAGCGTCTGGCTCATCGTGGCCCGCGGTCTGGGTGGTGGCGCCATCATAGCCGCCGGCCTGCGGCAGACCGGCCCGCGATCGGCTATGATGAGAACAATTCCCATTTGAGAACGGTTCGTGACACTGGCCGATCTCCCGCGCCGCACGCCCGCGATCGTCGCCGCCGTCGAAGATACGGCGGCGAACGACGCCATTTCCCGCCGCCTGCGCGAACTGGGTTTCGTCGCCGGCGAGGAAGTCGAGGTCATCGCCGCCGGCCCGCTCGGCGCGGAACCGCTGCTGGTGCAGATCGGCTACACGCGCTTCGCGCTGCGCCGCGCGGAAGCGCGCCGCGTGCGCCTGCGAACGAACGGGCCGGGCGCATGAACGCCTCCGTCGCCATGCCGCTGCGGCTCGCGCTGATCGGCAATCCGAACAGCGGCAAGACCGCGCTGTTCAACCTGCTCACCGGCAGCCGGCAGAAGGTGGCGAACTACGCCGGCGTCACCGTCGAGCGCAAGGAAGGCCGCATGCGCACGCCGCTCGGGCGCGAGCTGGTGGTGCTCGACCTGCCCGGCGCGTACAGCCTGCATCCGGCGAGCCTGGACGAGGCCATCGCGCGCGATGTCTGCCGCGGCTTCTATCCCGGCGAGCCCGCGCCCGACCTGCTGGTGTGCGTGGTCGACGCCACCAACCTGCGCCTGCACCTGCGCTTCGTGCTGGAACTGCGCGAACTGGGCCGGCCGATGATCGTCGCGCTGAACCAGAGCGATGCCGCCGAACGCCGCGGCATCCGCATCGACGCCGACGCGCTGGCGCGCGAACTCGGCGTGCCGGTGCTGTCGACGGTGGCGGTGCGCCACGGCGGCGCGCAGGCGCTGGTCGAGGCGATCGACCGCGGCGGCGAACGCCCGCACCCGCCGACGCGCACGCTCGATGCGGATGCCGATCCGCACGCGGAAGTGCGCCGGCTGCTGTCGCTGGCGGTGGCGATGCCCAGCCGCACCGCGCGCCTGGACGACGCGCTCGACCGCTGGCTGCTGCACCCGGTGTTCGGCCTGGCCACGCTCGCGGTGCTGATGTTCCTGATGTTCCAGGCGGTGTACGCCTGGGCCGCGCCGCTGATGGACGCCATCGACGCGGGCACGGCGTGGATCGGCGCGCAGGCGACGGCGATGCTGCCGGCCGGGCCGCTGCGCAGCCTGCTGGTGGATGGCGTGATCGCCGGCGTCGGCGGCGTGGTCGTGTTCCTGCCGCAGATCCTGATCCTGTTCGCGTTCATCCTCGCGCTGGAGGAATCGGGTTACCTGCCGCGCGCCGCGTTCCTGCTCGACCGCATGATGTCGAAGGCGGGGCTGTCGGGGCGTTCGTTCATCCCGCTGCTGTCGAGCTTCGCCTGCGCGGTGCCGGGGATCATGGCCACGCGCAGCATCCAGGATCCGCGCGACCGCCTCGCCACCATCCTGGTCGCGCCGCTGATGACCTGTTCGGCGCGGCTGCCGGTGTACGGCCTGCTGATCGCCGCGTTCATCCCGCGCCGCGCGATCGGCTGGTTCAACCTGCAGGGGTTGGTGCTGTTCGGCCTGTACGCCGCCGGCATCCTCAGCGCGCTCGCGGTGTCGTTCGCGATGAAGCGCTGGCGCCGCGACAAGGGCGAACACATGCTGCTGCTGGAACTGCCGTCCTACCGCATGCCGACCGTGCGCGACGTCGCCATCGGCCTGTGGGAACGCGCGCTGATCTTCCTCAAGCGCGTGGGCGGCATCATCCTCGCGCTGACCATCCTGTTGTGGTTCCTGCTGAACTTCCCGGGCGGCGGCATCGAGCACAGCTTCGCCGGGCGCATCGGCGCGGCGATGGAGCACGTGTTCGCGCCGATCGGCTTCAACTGGCAGATCTGCATCGCGCTGGTGCCGGGCATGGCCGCGCGCGAGGTGGTGGTGTCCTCGCTCGCCACCGTGTACGCGCTCGCCGCCGCCGGCAACGACGCCGACACCGCGCGCGCGCTGTCGCCGATGATCCAGCAGCACTGGTCGCTGGCGACGGCGCTGTCGCTGCTGGTGTGGTTCATCTACGCGCCGCAATGCCTGTCGACGCTGGCGATCATCCGCCGCGAGACCAATTCGATGAAGCAGACCCTGGTCGCCGCGGGCTACCTGTTCGCGCTGGCGTACTGCGCTTCGCTGGTCACCTACCAGGTCGCGAAGGCGCTGGGGGCGGGCTGATGCCGGCGGGCCTGCTCGCGCAGTACCTGGCGATCGCGCTGGTGGTGGCGGTCAGCGCCGTGTTCGTGATGCGCAGGCAGTTCCCGAACGCGACGCGCAGGCTGCGCATCGCCATCGCGTTGCCGTTGCTGCGCGAGCATTCGCCGGGATGGATGAAATCGCTGGGACGCCGCATCGCGCCGCCGGCGCGGAGCATCGGCGACTCCTCCTGCGGCGGCTGCAACGGCTGCGATCCGGACTGAAGCGCCTCAGCGCCGGCGTTCGCCCGCCGCGGACACGTCGACCGAAAGCGTGAACGTGCGTTCCTCGTTCGGCTGCAGCGCGCCGACGCCGACCAGCTGGCGCGCGACTTCCTCGCCGCGCGCGTTGCGGATGGTGAGCAGCATCGTGTATTCCCACGCCGGGCCTTCGCCCGGGTGGCGGATCGCGCCTTCCACGCGCAACGGCGAATGCGTTTGCGGCGCGCTCGCCGCCTGCGCCGCGGAGTCGTAGCGCAGGTGGCCGCGACAGGCAGGGCAGACCGCCGCACTTTCGAGGATGGTCGCCTTGCAGTGCGGACAGGCGCGGGTGGCTCCGGCGGTGGCGGGACGGGCCGTGGCCTTCACCCGTTGCCGCGATCGCTGCCGTTGCGGGCCGAGGCCTTGTCGCCCCAGTTGCCGCATTCGACGTGGCCGCGGATGCGCGAGCCGGAGGCGACGGTGAGCGTGTCGGCCTTGAGGTCGCCGTGGATGGCGCCGGAATTGGTCAACTCGACCTGCGAGGCGGAATCGATGTTGCCTTCCAGTTCGCCGGACACGGTGACCTTGTTCGCGCGCACGCCACCGGCGAGCTTGGCGCCCGGTTCGATGGTGAGGTCGCCCTGGACGTTGACGTCGCCCTTGAAGCGGCCGGCGATGCGGACGTGGCCGCTGCCTTCGATCTTGCCTTCGATGGTGAGGTCGGAGGCGATCAGCGATTCCTTCGCGGCGTTGGCGACCGGGCGCGGACCGGTGGCGGTTTGCGTGGCCGGCGCTTCGGCAGGCGTCGGAGCGGTTTCGCGCGGCGGCAGCGGATCGGCGGCGAAGGAGGGCGCGGCGTCCTTCTTCGCGGCGGGTTGCGGGGTGTTGAAAATGGCCATGCTGGTGACTTCCTCCGGGGGATGCAGAAGACGCCCCGCGCGAGCGCGGGAGGCCGAGCCTAGCACGGCGACAACGGCGAAATGTTGATGCGCGTCCGCAAGTTCCGGCTGCAAGTGCCTGCTGCCATTGAAAGTAGCGCGAGGCTGATCCTGAATGCGCGGAGGTGCGCCGATTCACCCGAGACACGGCGATAACATGAGATCCGCGGCGACGGGGGTGGAAAGCGCCTCCACCGGACCTCGCGCGAGCTGTGTTGGCCGGCTTGCATCGGTACTTCCGTTGCAAGTCGTGGCGGTTCCATTTTCGTAATGGGGAGACACGACATGCGTTTCGATCAGATGGGCTTGCTCCGCGCCGCGCTGTTGGCCTCGGTCACCGCGCTCGCCACTTTCGTCGGCGCCGCTCAGGCGCAGACCTACAATTTTCGCGTGCTGCACAGGTTTTCCGGGTCTCAGGATGATGGCGCAAAGCCCTTGCCACACGTGGAATTCGATGCCGCCGGCAATCTCTACGGCACCACGGCGTCCGGTGGGTTCGGCGTTGGAACCATCTTCAAGATCGCAAAGGATGGAACCGAATCCCTCCTCTCCATTCTCGATGTCTTCGGGAATCCAGTCGCTAGCGTGACGATCGATCCTGCGACCGGCGATCTTTACGGAACGATGCCCGAAGGCGGTAGTTCGTCCGGCTGCATCATCTTTGAACGAGGTTGCGGCATTCTTTACAAGGTGGCCAGTGACGGGACTTACACCCTGCTGGAGCAATTCGGGAGGAGCGGCACAACCCCTAATAGTCGCCTGGTCCTGGACCCGCGAGGCAATCTGTACGGAACGACTCAATACGGCGAGATTTACAAGGTTAGCGCGAGTGGAAGGGTCAGTACGTTGTATGAACCTGTCAACGGCGTCCCCATCAGCGTGATCCGTGATGCGGTCGGCAATCTGTATGGCGCGGCGAACGAATTCGGTGGCGGCGGCACGCTTTTCAAACTGGCGCCGAACGGCACCTTTACCACGCTTCACGTGTTCGGATCCGAAGGCGAGGGGACTTACCCGGTAGGCGACCTGACCCGCGACAAGGCCGGCAATCTCTATGGTGCGACCGATTGTTGCGTGTACAAGCTCGCCCCGGACGGAGCACTGACGGTGTTGTACGATTTCGTCGATTTTGCCGATGGCCTAGGTCCGAATGGTGGCTTGGTATTGATCGGCGACAATCTCTACGGCACGACCGTAGGAGGCGGTTTGGATCTTCCCGACTGCAAATCCTCCACCGGGTACGATGGCTGCGGCACCGTATTCAAACTCGCCCCGGACGGCACCAAGACGACATTGCACGAGTTCCTGCCGTCCGACGGCGCTCATCCGGGAGGCAGCCTGACGTACAAGTTCGGCAGGCTGTTTGGCACGGCTTACAACGGCGGCGGAGGTTCCGGTTCCGGTAACGGCACCGTCTACAGTATCGGCGTCGCCAACCCCTAAGCAGTCCGCGCGCGCCCTCGCGTTTGACGAGGGCGTGTGCCGATTACATCCGGAACACACCATAGCGCGCCGGTTCGATCGGCGCGTTGAGGCTCGCGGAAATCCCCAGGCCGAGCACGCGGCGGGTATCGGCAGGGTCGATGATGCCGTCGTCCCACAGCCGCGCGGTGGCGTAGTACGGGTTTCCCTGCGATTCGTACTGGTCGCGGATGGGGGACTTGAACGCTTCCTCCTCCTCCGAGCTCCACGTACCGCCTTTCGCTTCGATGCCGTCGCGTTTCACCGTCGCCAGCACGCTCGCGGCCTGCTCGCCGCCCATCACGCTGATGCGCGCGTTCGGCCACATCCACAGGAAGCGCGCGCCGTAGGCGCGGCCGCACATCGCGTAGTTGCCGGCGCCGAAGCTGCCGCCGATCACCACGGTGAACTTCGGCACCGACGAGCACGCGACCGCGGTGACCATCTTCGCGCCGTCCTTGGCGATGCCGGCCTGCTCGTACTTCTTGCCGACCATGAAGCCGGTGATGTTCTGCAGGAACACCAGCGGGATGCCGCGCTGGTTGCACAACTCGATGAAGTGCGCGCCCTTGAGCGCGCTCTCGGAGAACAGGATGCCGTTGTTGGCGACGATGCCGACCGGATAGCCGTGCAGGTGGGCGAAACCGGTGACGAGCGTCTTGCCGTAGCGCGCCTTGAATTCCTGGAACTCGCTGCCGTCGACGATGCGCCCGATCACTTCGCGGATGTCGAACGGGCGGCGCGCGTCCTTCGGCACGATGCCGTACAGTTCCTCGGCCGGGAACAGCGGTTCGCGCACGGGCTGCGTCGCCAGCGGCAGCGCCTTCGTGCGGTTGAGCGAGCCGACGATGCCGCGCGCGATCTGCAGCGCGTGGCGGTCGTCCTCGGCGAAGTGGTCGGCCACGCCGGAAATCGACGTATGCACGTCGGCGCCGCCGAGGGTTTCCGCATCGACGACTTCGCCGGTCGCCGCCTTCACCAGCGGCGGGCCGCCGAGGAAGATCGTGCCCTGTTCCTTGACGATCACGCTTTCGTCGCTCATCGCCGGCACGTAGGCGCCGCCTGCGGTGCACGAACCCATCACCACCGCGACCTGCGGGATGTTCTCCGCGCTCATCCGCGCCTGGTTGTAGAAGATCCGGCCGAAATGCTCCTTGTCCGGGAACACCTCGTCCTGCAGCGGCAGGAAGGCGCCGCCGGAATCGACCAGGTAGATGCAGGGCAGGCGGTTCTCGCGCGCGATCTCCTGCGCGCGCAGGTGCTTCTTCACCGTCATCGGGAAGTAGGTGCCGCCCTTGACCGTGGCGTCGTTGGCGACGATGACGACTTCCTGGCCCATGACCCGGCCGATGCCGCAGACCATGCCGGCGGCGGGCGCGGCATCGTCGTACATGCCTTCGGCCGCGAGTGGCGCGATCTCGAGGAACGGCGAACCCGGGTCGAGCAGGGCGTCGATGCGTTCGCGCGGCAGCAGCTTGCCGCGTTCGGTGTGCCTGGCCCTGGCCTTCTCGCCGCCGCCGTCCGCGGCGCGGGCCAGCCGGCGGTCGAGTTCGGCGACCAGTTCGCGATGGAAGGCGGCGTTGTCGGCGAATTCCCGCGAGCGGGGGTCGATCTGCGTGGTCAGCGCGGGCATGCGGGCTCGTCGATGCGTGCGAGGCGACAGGATAACCGCAGCGTCGTCGCGGCAACGCCGGCTCGATCGGCGACGCGCCAAAGAGAAAGGTCGGTCGAAGCCGGGAACATGCCAAAAAGAAAGGCCCGCCAAGGCGGGCGACGTGCCAAAAAGAAAGGCCCGCCAAGGCGGGCGACATGCCAAAGAGAAAGGCCCGCTGAGGCGGGCCTTTCAGGGATCGCAGCTTGGCGCGCCGATTACTTCTTGGCGGCGTCGGCGGCTTCCTGCGCCTTGTCGGCCACGTTCTTCGCAGCGTCGGCGGTCGCCTGGGCGGCGCCGGCGGCGGCGTCCTCGGCGGCGTCGGTCGTGGCGGCGGCGGCATCGCTGGTCGCGGCGGCGGCGGTGGACGCAGCGGCGGCGGCGGCGTCGCCAGCGGCGTCGGCGGCCTGGCCGGCGGCGTCGGTCGCGGCGTTGGCGGCGTCGCCGGCAGCGTCAGCGGCCTGGGCGGCGGAGTCGGCGGCCTGGGCGGCGGAGTCGGAAGCTTCCTTGTTGCAGGCCGAGAGGGCCAGCACGCCAGCGGCGAGGAGGACGAAGAGCTTGGTGTTCATGAATAGTCTCCGGAGGAGTTGTCTGAGGGTTGAGTTGCTGTCAGGCAACGCCTGTGCGCGCTGCTGGCCGGTATCCGCCGGCGGGCCACCCATGGATCAAGGGGCGGGGCTTACGGAAAAGCCGCCGGAAAACCGGCGGCCCTTCCAGTTTCGCGAAACAGAAATTGACCGTATCGGTAATTCCTGGAACCCGAAGATCTTACTTCTTGCTGTCGTCGGCCGAGTTGGCGGCGTCGGCGGCGGCGTCCTTGGCCTGGTCGGCGGCGTCGGCAGCGTTCTCGGCGGCGTCGGCGGCGGCGTCGGCCTGACCGGCGGTCGGGGCGGCAGCGGCGGCGTCGGCCGAGGTGGCGGCGGCGTCGGCAGCCTGGGCGGCGGCGTCGGCGGAAGCCTGGGCAGCGTCGGCAGCAGCCTGGTCGCCGGTGGCGGCGGTGGCGTCAGCGGTCTGCTGGGCGTCGGTGGCGGCCTGCTGGGCGTCGGCAGCCGAATCGGCGGCCTGCTGGCTGTTGGAGCACGCGGCCAGAGCGAAGCCCAGAGCCAGGGCGATCAGGGCCTTGTTCATGGTCATTTTGATTCTTCCTCGTCGATGATGATGGCAAAGCGCAATTGCGCGTCGAACATGATGACAAGCGGATTTCGCGTGTCAAGCGTTTGTCCGGTTTTTTTTCGTTATTCCGTCACGGGGCCCTTCACGCGATCTCCACGGCGATCGCCGTGGCTTCGCCGCCGCCGATGCACAGCGACGCCACGCCGCGCTTGCCGCCGCGCGCTTTCAGGGCGTGCAGCAGGGTCACGATCAGTCGCGCCCCGGAAGCGCCGATCGGATGCCCGAGCGCCAACGCGCCGCCATTGACGTTCAGCCGCTCGTGCGGAATGCCGAGGTCGTGGATGGGCGCCATCGCCACGCAGGCGAAGGCTTCGTTGATCTCGAACAGGTCCACGTCGCCGACCTTCCAGCCGGCCTTGTCGAGCACGTTGCTTATCGCGGCCACCGGCGCGGTGGTGAACCATTCCGGCGCCTGCGCGTGGGTCGCGTGCGCGACGATGCGCGCGATCGGCTCCAGGCCGCGGCGCGCGGCTTCGTCCGCGGACATCAGCACGGTCGCGGCGGCGCCGTCGGAAATCTTCGAGGACGAAGCGGCGGTGAGCACGCCTTCCTTGCCGAAGGCGGGGCGCAGCGCGGGGATCTTCGCCACGTCGATCCGGCCCGGTTCCTCGTCGGCATCGACGATGGTTTCGCCCTTGCGGCCCTGCACGGTCACCGGGACGATCTCGTCCTTGAACGCGCCCGACGCGGCGGCCTGCTGCGCGCGGGTGGCGCTCTCGGCCGAAAACGCATCGACGGCCGCGCGGTCGAAGCCGTACTTGGCGCAGGCGGCGTCGCCGAACACGCCCATCGCCTTGCCGTCGTAGGGATTGGTCAGCCCGTCCCAGGCCATGTGGTCGAGGAACTCGGCGCTGCCGTAGCGGATGCCGGTGCGCGAACCGTTGAGCAGGTGCGGCGCGTTGGTCATCGATTCCATGCCGCCGGCGACGACGACGTTCGCGGAACCGGCCTTGATGATGTCGTGGCCGAACATCACCGCCTTCATGCCCGAGCCGCAGACCTTGTTGATGGTGGTGCAGCCGGCGGCGTCGGGGATGCCGGCGCCGCGCGAAGCCTGGCGCGCCGGCGCCTGGCCGAGGCCGGCGGGCAGGACGCAGCCCATGATCACCTCGTCCACCTGGTCGGCGCCGAGGCCGGCGTGCGCCAGCGCGCCGCGGATCGCCGCGGTGCCGAGGGCCGGGGTGGGGACGCCGGTGAACTGGCCGAGGAAGGAACCGATGGCGGTGCGCTTGGCACCGACGATGACGACGTCGCTCACGGTGGACTCCTGGTGCGGCCGGGGCGCCTCGCCCCGTTCGCCCGATTATGGCGCCGCATGCTGCGCTGCGGCAAATCCCCGCCCGGGGCTCAGGAATGCCCGGCGAACAGCTCGCGCCCGATCAGCATCCGGCGGATCTCGTTGGTGCCGGCGCCGATCGCGTACAGCTTGGCGTCGCGCAGGATGCGGCCGGTGGGGAATTCGTTGATGTAGCCGTTGCCGCCCAGCGCCTGGATGCCTTCCAGCGCGACCTGCACCGCGGCCTCGCTGGCGTGCAGCAGGCAACTCGCGGCGTCCACGCGCGACTTGTGCCCGGCGTCGTAATCGCGCGCGACCTGGTAGGCGAACGCGCGCGAGGACTGCAGCGCGGTGTACATGTCGGCGATCTTGGCCTGCATGATGCCGAAGGTGCCGATGGGCTCCTCGAACTGCCTGCGCTCGCGCACGTAGGGCAGGGCGATGTCGAGCGCGGACTGCATCAGGCCCAGCGGGCCGCCGGTCAGCACCAGGCGCTCGGTGTTGAGACCGGACATCAGCACCTTCACGCCGTTGTGGACTTCGCCCAGCACGTTCCCGGCCGGGATTTCGCAGTCCTCGAACACCAGCTCGCAGGTGTTGCTGCCGCGCATGCCGAACTTGTCCAGCTTCTGCGCGGTGGAAAAACCCTTCATGCCCTTCTCGACGATGAAGGCGGTCATGCACTTGCTGCCCGCGTCCTTGCCTGCGGTGCGCATGTACACCACCAGCACGTCGGCCTCGGGGCCGTTGGTGATCCACATCTTGTTGCCGTTGGCGACCCATGCGCTGTCGCGCAGCTCGGCGCGGCAGGACATCGAGCCGACCACGTCGGAACCGGCGCCTGGCTCGCTCATCGCCAGCGCGCCCTTCCATTCGCCGCTGCACAGCTTCGGCAGGTACTTCCGGCGCTGCGCCTCGTTGCCGTTGGCGTACAGGTTGTTGACGCACAGGTTGGAATGCGCGCCGTAGCTGAGGCCGACCGAACCCGACGCGCGCGAGATTTCCTCCATCGCGACCAGGTGGGCGAGGTAGCCCATGTCGCTGCCGCCGTATTCGCCCGGCACGGTCATGCCGAGCAGGCCCATTTCGCCGAGCTTCGGCCACAGGTCCTGCGGGAACCAGTTGTCCTCGTCGATCTTCGCCGCGCGCGGCGCGATCTCGGCCTCGGCGAACCTGCGGACCGCATCGCGCAACGCGTCGATGTCTTCGCCTAATGGGAATGTGCGCATGAAAGGCTCGCCCGTTGTCTTGCGTGGATTGTAGGAGCGGACCTGGCCGCGACTGCTTTTCGCCTGTGGCTGGTCGCGCCCAGGTGCGCTCTTACAAAGGCACGGATCAATGCCCGCGGATGCGCCCCTGGAAGCGCGGCGCGCCGCGGCCCATCGGCAGCTTGAGCTTGCCGATCGCCTCGATCCGCTCCTCGGCGAGGCGGTCGGCGGCGCGGTAGGTCGGGATGCCGTCGCGCGCGCTGATCTCGTAGATCCGCGCGAGGTTGTGGTAGATGGTGCGCATCATGCGCATGGCGCGCTCGCGGTTGTAGCCGTCCAGTTCCAGCGCCACGTTCATCACGCCGCCCGCGTTCACCGCGTAGTCGGGCGCGTACACGATGCCGCGCTTTTCCACTTCGTCGCCGATGGCGTTGTTGGCCAGCTGGTTGTTGGCCGCGCCGCAGATGACCTTGGCCTTGAGCCGCGGCAGGGTGGCCTCGTTGACGGTGCCGCCCAGCGCGCACGGCGAATACACGTCGGCGGCGACGTCGTAGATGTCGTCCAGGCCCACCGCCTCGGCGCCGTGCTCGTTCACCGCCTTGTCCACCAGCTGCTGGTTGATGTCGGTCACGAACACCTTGGCGCCGCGCTCGCGCAGCAGCTTCACGAATTCCATGCCGACGTGGCCCAGGCCCTGCACCGCGTAGCTGTACTTGCCGACTTCCTCGTTGCCGTAGGTGCGCTGCAGCGTGGCCATCAGGCCCTGCAGGGTGCCGTAGGCGGTGAACGGCGAGGGATCGCCGGAACCGCCGTGGACCTGGTGCACGCCGGTGACGTATTCGGTCTCGCGGTACACGTATTCCATGTCGTTGACGTCGATGCCGACGTCCTCGGCGGTGATGTAGCGGCCGCCGAGCGATTCCACGAACTGGCCGAACGCGCGGAACAGCGCCTCGGACTTGTCGGTGGCCGGGTTGCCGATGATCACCGCCTTGCCGCCGCCGATGTTGAGCCCGGCGACCGCGTTCTTGTAGGTCATGCCGCGCGACAGGCGCAGCACGTCGTTCAACGCCTCGTCCTCGCTCTTGTACGGCCACATGCGGGTGCCGCCGAGCGCCGGACCGAGCACGGTGTTGTGGATCGCGATGATGGCCTTCAGGCCCGCGTCCTTGTTGTGGCAGAAGACGACCTGCTCGTGGCCGGTGGTGTCGAGGGTTTCGAAGATCATCGCTTGCTCCGGGATGCGACCGATCGCGGGCCGCGCGGCGCCGGGATCAGGTCAGGGAATCCGCGGGTTCCCGCCGGAAAAACGGGGGCGGCCGCGGCCGAGGGCGGGCATTCTAAAGGAATCGGCCGGCGCGCCGTTTGAATACGCGGGCGTACGGCTCGGGCCGGGGCCGCCCGGCCGCGACTCGCGGGCATGGCTGCGGAGGGGCCGGAAAACCCCCGCGCTACAATCGCGCATCGCCCGAAATCCGTCCGCGAACGCGCCCATGAGCACTCCCGCCGAGACCATTCCCGCCCAGCAGCCGCAGCCGGTGCCGCTGCGCTTCGTGACCGCCGCCAGCCTGTTCGACGGCCACGACGCGGCGATCAACATCATGCGCCGGCTGATCCAGGCGCAGGGCGCGGAGGTCATCCACCTCGGCCACAACCGCGCGGTCGAGGACGTGGTGCGCGCGGCGCTGCAGGAGGACGCCGACGCCATCGCCCTGTCCAGCTACCAGGGCGGCCACGTCGAGTACTTCAAGTACATGGTCGACATGCTCCGGGAACGCGGCGCGCCGCACGTGCGCGTGTTCGGCGGCGGCGGCGGCACCATCACCCCCGAGGAAATCCGCGAACTCGAGGCCTACGGCGTCGAGCGCATCTACCACCCCAACGACGGCATGAAGATGGGGCTGGTGGAGATGATCGAGGACGTGGTGGCCCGCGCTGACGCGGGCCGGGATTCGGGATTCGGGATTGGGGATCCGCAAGGGCAAAAGCCTGCCATCGATGACGAGATCGCGATCGGGCGCATGCTCAGCGCGATCGAGGACGGGGCCTTTTCCGAATCCGAACTCGCCTTGATGCGCAGGGGCTGGTCGAAGTCCACCGGCGAATCCCCAATTTCCAATCCCCAATCCCGCCCGACCACGCCAGTGGTCGGCATCACCGGCACCGGCGGCGCGGGCAAGTCCTCGGTCACCGACGAACTGCTGAACCGCTTCCTCGCCAGCTTCCCGAAGATGCGCATCGCGGTGATCAGCGTCGACCCGACCCGGCGCCGCAGCGGCGGCGCGCTGCTCGGCGACCGCATCCGCATGAACTCGCTGCGCAGCCACCGCGTGTACATGCGTTCGATGGCCACGCGCCGGCAGAACGTGGCGACCAACGCGGTGCTCAAGGATTGCATCGCCTTCCTCAAGTCGCTGGGCTACGACCTGGTCATCGTCGAGACCGCCGGCATCGGCCAGAGCGATTCGGAAATCGTCGACCTGGTCGATTTCCCGATGTACGTGATGACCAGCGACTACGGCGCGGCCTCGCAGCTCGAGAAGATCGACATGCTCGACTACGCCGAGCTGATCGTGCTCAACAAGTACGACAAGCGCGGCGCCGAGGACGCGCTGCGCGACGTGCGCAAGCAGTGGAAGCGCAACCGCGCCGCGTTCAAGACCGCGGACGAGGACGTGCCGGTCTATCCGACGATTGCCAGCCAGTTCAACGACCCCGGCATCAGCTGGATGTTCGCCAACCTGTGCCGGCTGCTGCGGGAAAAGCTGGGGACCGGGGACCGGGGGCCAGGGACCGGGAATGCGCGCTGCGACTTCGATCCGAAGATCGACACCTCGCTCAAGGAACCGCGTGCCACGGTGCTGATCCCCGGCGCGCGCGTGCGCTACCTCGCCGAAATCGCCGAGCAGGGCCGCGGCATCAACGCCCGCATCGAATCGCAGGCGGAGATCGCCGACCGCGCGCAATCGCTGTGGCAGGCGCTGCAGGAACTGGGCGACGCGAAGTTGCCGAAGCAGTTGGAGTTGTACGACGCGAATGATTTGCTTCCCTCTCCCACCGGGAGAGGGATCGAGGGTGAGGGGCGATCGAGCGATGCTGCCTCCGTTGCCCCTCACCCCAACCCCTCTCCCGAGGGGAGAGGGGCGCAAGCGGTTGACCGCTCGCTCCTCACCCTGCGCCAGCGCTACAACGACGCGGTCCAGTCGCTGGCCAGCGAAAACCTCAAGCTGCTGCGCGAATGGCCGGCGCGGCTGAAGTCGATCACCGACGAATTCACCGAGTACCAGGTGCGCGGCAAGGCCATCCGGGTCGAGAACTACCGCGAATCGCTCTCGCACCAGCAGATCCCGAAGATCGCCGCGCCGAGCTACAAGAGCTGGGGCGAGCTGCTGGTGTTCCTCGGCAAGGAGAACCTGCCGGGTTCGTATCCCTACACCGGCGGCGTGTATCCCTACCGCCGCACCGGCGAGGACCCGATCCGCATGTTCGCGGGCGAGGGCACGCCCGAACGCACCAACCGCCGCTTCCACTACCTCAGCGTCGGCC
>JBGAHT010000064.1:0-14006 GCA_044226035.1 Thermomonas sp.
CCTTACGTGCCGTTTGATGAAGTCCCGGAGTTTCTGTTGTTCGGCATGGCCGCGTAGGAACAGCGGCGCCTTTTCGATGTAGGCAGAATAATCTGCAGCATCAATGATGCCGTCGCGCTGGTAGTTGTGCAGGTAGGCGCAAGGATTCAGCCCGATGTTGCCCTCATGGACGGCCTCGTTGAAACCCTCCAGCAATGCCGCGTACGACCATGCCTGATAGCACGGATGTGGGCCTTCCGTTTCGGCGTATCCGCCCCGGTTCGCGAAGACGAGCCCATCCTTTTCGGAGACCCTGGAGCTGGACCACTGCTTCAGCTCGACAATGACAACACGGGGTTCGCATGCTTCGGATTCCCCAGAAAGGATGAAATCAATGCGCTTTGCGGTTTGCGGGATGCCGAACTCCACACCAACGCCCATGGAGTCGGGCAGGCCATCATCGCGAAGGACATCGGCCATGCGCGTCAGGGACTGCTGCCAAGCGCGGAATTCCGCCTGGGATGCGTAGCGGCCTGTCCGCTGCAGGTAGGCGCTGGCAATGACGTCCTCGATCGCGCGGTTTTCGCTGTCGTCGAGGAATCGTTCTTTCGTTGATTGGTAAACGATCAAGGAATTTCCCGGGTCGTCGAAGGTCAGAGTTCGGTGTACTTGGCGCTCTTGCCTTTCGACTTCCCGACCGGATATTTCTCCGCGTTCTTGAGCAGCTTTTGTTCCGCGGCGTGGATCAGGTCGATATCGAGCTTGTCGGCGAGCCGGATCAGGTAAAGCAGGACATCGGCAAGTTCTTCCGAAACCTCAACGCGCTTTTCGTTAGGGAGCGAAGCGCTCTCGCTCTCCGTGAGCCACTGGAAATGTTCGAGCAGTTCGGCGGCTTCGACCGAAAGTGCCGCAGCGAGATTCTTAGGCGAATGGAATTTGTCCCAGTCGCGTTCTTCCGCGAAGAGGCGGAGTTTGGATCGAAGGGATTCGAGGTCGCGACTCATGGCCAAACTATAGCGTGGCTTGGAGGGGAGCCCCTCTCCCGGCCTTCGGCCACCCTCTCCCACGCAAGCGGGGAGAGGGAAAAAGCGAAAGCGTCGTACCCTTCCCCCATGTGGAAACACACCCTCCTCTACGCCGCCTTCCTCGCCCTCGGCGCGTTCGCGCTGCAGTGGCTGGACCTGCAGCGCATGGCGCGGCTGTACCCGCAATCGATTTACGACACGCTGCTGGCCGCGGGCTTCCTCGCGCTGGGGCTGTGGATCGGCGCGCGGATGCTGGGCCGGCGCGGCGATACGCCGCCGTTCGACGGCAACCCGAAGGCGCGCGCCGAACTCGGCATCAGCCCGCGCGAAGCGGCGGTGCTGGCCGAACTCGCGGCCGGGCTGTCGAACAAGGAAATCGCGCGGCGCCTGGACGTGTCGCCCAACACGGTGAAGACCCACGTCGCGCGGTTGTACGAGAAGCTCGGCGCGACGCGGCGCACGGATGCGGTGCGGCGGGCGCGGGAATTGGGGCTGGTGCGGTAAACAGCTCCCTCCCTTGCGCGAAGCGCAGGGGAGGGTTGGGGAGGGGTCGCTGTTGGCGAGGCGATCCAACCCCCTCCCAGCCTCCCCCTTCGCTGCGCGAAAGAGGAGGAGAACAAACAATCGCACCTGCGACATACTCCCCGCATGAACCGAATCCTGATCCCGCTGTTCCTCGCCCTGTCGCTGGGCGCCCTCGCGCCCGCGCAGGCCGCCGACGGGCCGGTGCACACCCTCGTGCTGGTCCGCCACGGCAACTACGCGCCGGATCCCTCGGTCGACGAAAACATCGGCCCGCACCTGTCGCCGATCGGGGTCGCGCAGGCGCATCTCGCCGCGAATGCGCTCGCCGCGTTGCCGCGCTTCGACGGCCTGTACGCGAGCCCGATGCAGCGCGCGCGCGACACGGCGGCGGTGATCGGCGTTGACGATTTCCCCGACCGCAAGTTCGAGGTGGTGGACGACCTCGCCGAATGCACGCCGCCCACGCCGCTGGGCGAGGTGGCGAAGACCGAACCGCCCGCCGACATGGCCGCGTGCAAGGCGCGCCTGGACCGGCTGTATGCGCGCTTCTTCACCGCCGCGAACGACCAGGACCGCAGCGACCTGCTGGTCTGCCACGGCAACGTGATCCGCTACCTGGTCACGCGCGCGCTGGGCGTGGACACCGGCGCGTGGCTGGCGATGTCCCTCGGCAACGCCAGCATCACCACGATCCGCATCGACGCGGACGGCCGCGCGCACGTGATCGCGGTCGGCGACGTCGGGCACATCCCGCCGCGGCTGCGGACCAGCGCCTGGGGCGACCCGCCGCGCGACCTGGCGATTCCGGAACAGTAGGAGCGCCCATTTGGGCGCGATCATTTCCTTTCGCGGGTTCGATGAAAAGCAGGTCCTTCGGCTTCGCCTCAGGATGACGGCGCGGGGTCGGGACTGAAGCCCCTCCCACAGGGTTCAATTGGGCGATTTCGCCCGAATCACCCGTTCGGGCGATGGACGCGGGGCCGCGCATCGCCTGCAATGCGGGCCATTCCAGGCAGACGGAGGTGGGCGATGGGGCGCGACATTTTGAAGTACGGCGTGATCGCGGGGCTGGTGGTGGCCGCCGGCATGTGGGGCACGCTGCTGGCGTTCGGCAAGGAGATGCCGCACGGCATGCTCGGCATGGCGCTGGGCTACCTCACCATGCTGGTGGCACTGAGCGCGGTCGCGATGGGCATCAAGCACCACCGCGACGTGGACCGCGGTGGGGTGATCCGGTTCTGGCCGGCCTTCGGCATGGGCCTGGCGATCTCCTTCGTCGCGAGCGTGTTCTACGTGGCGGCGTGGGAAATCGCGCAGGCGACGGTGGTCCATGACTTCGCGTCGAACTACGCCGCGTCGGTCATCGCGAACGCGAAGGCGAACGGCGCGGATGCCGCGTCGATCGCGAAGCTGGGCGCGCGGATGGAGGCGTTCAAGCTGCAATACGCCAACCCGCTGTTCCGCCTGCCGATGACCTTCGCGGAAATCTTCCCGGTCGGCGTGCTGGTGTCGCTGGTGTCGGCGCTGGTGTTGCGCAACCCGCGGGCGTTGCCGGCGCGGTGAAATGCCCCCTCCCTTGCGCATCGCGCAGGGGAGAACTGGGGAGGGGTGTCTTCCGCAAATGCAACCCCCTCCCGGCCTCCCCCTTCGCTGCGCGAAAGGGGAGGAGACATCCGCATTTCACGGCCCGTCCAGCTTCGCGCACCTACCGTGCAGGCGAACCACCGCAAAGGAGTTCGCCATGACGGCCGACGCCAAATCGCCGCTGGAGCAGGTCAACGACACGCTGGCCCAGCTCAAGGAAATGCGCCATTACTCGAAGACCTACGTCGAACAGCTCACCGCGCAGTGGCTGTTGTTCGACGGGCAGCTGAAGAAGCTGAAGCAGGCCGGCAAGTTCGAGGATTTGATGACGCGCCAGGCCGAGTTCCACGAAGCGCTCGACCAGGAGATCGCGGAACTGGAGGAACTCGCGGCGTCGCTGCAACCGCCGCCGGAGGAAGAAGCTGCTGGATGACGCCTCTGTGGGAGCGGCTTTTGTGGGAGCGGCTTTAGCCGCGATGGCCTGGCACCGATCGGGCCTGAAGGCCCTCCCACAAGAGCCCGACGACTACTTCCCGCGCCCGAGGCTGTAACGACCCGGCCCGAGCAGCGCGATCGCGATCGCGGTGGCGAGGTACATGCCCTGCAGTTCCAGCGCCCAGCCGCCCTGTTCGTTGAGCTGGCCGAGCTGGCCCAGGTGCACCAGCGCGAACGCGACCAGCATGTTGAACGCGATCAGCACGCCGCCGATGCGCGCGTAGAAACCGGCCAGCACCATCAGCGGCGCGAGCACTTCGCCGACCAGCGCGCCGTAGGCGACGAAACCGGGCAGGCCGTGCGCCTGGACCAGGCCGGTGATCGGGTCGAGGCCGCCGCGCAGCTTGGCGATGCCGTGGAGCAGGATGAACAGGCCGAGCGCGAGGCGCAGGACCAGCTTGCCGAGGTCGGCGCGAGGGTTGTCCTTCATCTGGTTCCCCTGTGCGAAGCGAGGATGGCCGCGGCTGCGGCCGCGCGCGGGGAGTATCGCACCGGGCGGGCACGTTCACGGGCCACGGCGATGCGGGGTGGCAAAATCCCTGCGCATCCACCGGACGGGAGCTTCGCCATGCGCTGGATCGTCGCCGCAATCCTGTCGTTCGCGCTGGCAGCGCCGGCGCAGGCCTTCGATACCTATCGCTTCGATGCGCGGGTCGTGGCCGTCGGCGATTCCACCGGCAGGCTGGTGCAGGCCGCCGGACAGCCGGCGCGCGTCGTGCAGCTGCAGAACGAGTTCGGCGCGGTCACCGGCGAACGCTGGGAATACGACATCGACGGCAAGACGGTGGGTTTCACCATCCGCAACGGCAAGGTCGAGCGGATCGACGAAAGCCGCTGACGCGGGCGGTCAGCGGCCGCGGCCGTAGCGCTTGCGTGGTTCGTGCACTGCGTCGCCGGCCGCGAGGCGCAGCCGCGGGCGCAGCCAGTCGGCGAAGCCGGCTTCGTCCAGCGAACCTTCGGCGAGGGCCAGCATGTGCACGTACTTTTCGTCCGCGCCCGCCACGAGTTCGGCGTCATTGAGGGCGAGGAACACGCGATAGCAAACGTGCGCGGTGCGCTTGTTGCCGTCCACGAACGGATGGTTGCGGGCGAGGCCGAAGGCGAGGCTGGCCGCGAGCGCGGCCAGGTCCGGCGGCGGTTCGCCGTAGGCGAACAGCTGCTGCGGGCGCGCCAATGCGGATTGCAACAGCGCTTCGTCGCGCACGCCACTGTCGCCACCATGCTCCGCGAGTTGTCGCTCGTGGATGGCGAGCGCGAGACTGCGATCGATCCAGACGATCATCGTGCGCTACTGCGCCAGCTTGCGCAGCAGTTCGCGGTCTTCGCGCATGATCTTCTCGGCCACTTCCATCTGCGCGGCGAAAACCGGATCGTGCGTGGTCAGGCGGATGCCGTCGGGGGTTTCCAGCGCGTAGAGCTCGTCGCCTTTATCCACGCGCAACTTGGCCAGCAGTTCCTTGGGCAGGATGACGCCGGCGGAATTGCCGATGGCGGTGATCTTGAGCTTCATGGCGGGCCTCGCGGCGGGGATACAACGGTTATAACCGATGTTATACCCGCGCTGCGTGGCCGGCAAGCTCAGGCCGGAGCCGGCTCCGGCTCGCGCTCGATCGCGCGCCAGCCGATGTCGTGGCGGTGAAACTCCCCGTGCCAGGAAATCCCGGCGACTTCGGCGTAGGCGCGGTGCCGCGCCTCGACCACGGTCTCGCCCAGCGCGCACACGCACAGCACGCGGCCGCCGGAGGTCACGATGTGCCCGCCCTCGACCCGGGTAGCGGCATGGAACACCTTGGTATCGTCCAGGTCGGGCGCGTCGAAGGAGTTCACGGTGTCGCCGGTGCGCGGCGTGCCCGGGTAGCCCGCGGCCGCCATCACCACGCCCAGCGACGGACGCGGATCCCAGCGCGCATCGGCGGCGACGAGCTTGCCGTCGATCGCGGCCTCGACCAGGTCGACCAGGTCCGACTGCAGGCGCAGCATCACCGGCTGCGTTTCCGGGTCGCCGAAGCGCACGTTGAACTCGATCACCTTGGGCGCGCCGGACTTGTCGATCATCAGCCCGGCGTAGAGGAAGCCGGTGAACGGCACGCCGTCGGCGGCCATGCCGCGCACGGTGGGCATCACGATGTCGCGCATCACCCGGTCGTGGACCTCCGGCGTGACCACCGGCGCGGGCGAGTACGCGCCCATGCCGCCGGTGTTGGGGCCGGTGTCGCCGTCGCCCACGCGCTTGTGGTCCTGCGAGGTCGCCATCGGCAGCGCGTGCACGCCATCGACCATGGAGATGAAGCTGGCTTCCTCGCCGTCGAGGAACTCCTCGATCACCACGCGCGCGCCGGCGTCGCCGAAGGCGTTTCCTTCCAGCATGTCGCGCACCGCGGCTTCGGCCTCGGCCAGCGTCGTCGCCACGATCACGCCCTTGCCCGCGGCCAGGCCGTCGGCCTTGATCACGATCGGCGCGCCCTTGGCCCGCACGTAGGCGAGCGCGGCGTCGACGTCGGTGTGGACTTCGTAGAAGGCGGTGGGGATGCCGTGGCGGGCGAGGAAATCCTTGGCGAAGGCCTTGCTGCCCTCCAGCTGCGCGGCCGCGGCGGTGGGCCCGAAGATGCGGTGGCCGCGGGCGCGGAACGCGTCGACCACGCCGGCGACCAGCGGCTGTTCCGGGCCGACCACGGTCAGGTCGACGCCCTCGCGCTCGGCCAGCGCCAGCAGCGCATCGATGTCGGTGGCCTTCACCGTGGGCACGTTGCGGCATTTGTCCTCGTGCGCGGTGCCGGCGTTGCCGGGCGCGACCAGGACTTCGTCGACGCGGGGCGATTGCGCCAGCTTCCACGCCAGGGCGTGTTCGCGTCCGCCGGAACCGATGACAAGGAGTTTCATGGCCTGTACCCGCTTCTGGATGGTTGGCCCGCGTTCGCGGCGTGGGGCTGGGTGCGCGCGATTCCCCGGGGTCATCCCAGAGGAACGCAAGAATCGTGCACAGTCGGCCGCCTCAGTGCCGGAAATGCCGGACCCCGGTGAACACCATGGCCAGGCCGTGCTCGTCCGCGGCGGCGATGACCTCGGCGTCGCGCATCGAGCCGCCGGGCTGGATCACCGCCCGGATGCCGGCCTCGGCCGCGGCGTCGATGCCGTCGCGGAACGGGAAGAAGGCGTCGGACGCCATCACCGAACCGGGCACGGCCAGGCCCGCGTCGACGGCCTTGATCCCGGCGATGCGCGCCGAATACACCCGGCTCATCTGCCCGGCGCCAATTCCTACCGTGCGGCTGTCCTTTGCATAGACGATGGCGTTCGACTTCACGAACTTCGCCACCTTCCACGCGAACAGCAGGTCGGCGAACTGCGCCTCGGTCGGCGCGAGCTTCGTGACCACCTTCAGGTCGTCGCGGGTGACGACGCGGTCATCGGCGGTCTGCATCAGCAGCCCGGAACCGACCCGCTTGGCGTCGATGAAGCCCCGGCTCGCCGGCGCCATCGGAATGCGCAGCACGCGCACGTTGGCCTTCTTCTTCGCGTAGGCGAGCGCGTCGTCGTCGTAGTCCGGGGCGATCAGCACTTCCACGAACTGGCGATCGAGGATCGCGCGCGCGGTCGCCGCGTCGAGCTTCACGTTGAAGGCGATGATGCCGCCGAACGCGGAGGTCGGGTCGGTGGCGTAGGCCAGCTCGTAGGCATCCCCCGGCGCCACGCCGACGGCCACGCCGCAGGGGTTGGCGTGCTTGACGATGACGCAGGCCGGCGCGTCGAACTGGCGCACGCATTCCCACGCCGCATCGCTGTCGGCGATGTTGTTGAAGCTCAGTTCCTTGCCCTGCAGCTGCGCGAACGTCGCCAGCGAACCCGGCGCCGGGTGCAGGTCGCGGTAGAACGCGGCCTGCTGGTGCGGGTTCTCGCCGTAGCGCAGGTCCATCACCTTGACGAAGTTGCCGTTGGCCTGCGCGGCGAACGCGCTGCGGTTCCTCGCGCCTTCGTCGCTGGGCTCGGCGATCGCCGAAAGCACGTCGCTGATGCGCGCGTCGTATTGGGCGACGCGGTTGAACGCGGCGACCGACAGCGCGAAACGGGTCTTCGCCGAGAGCGCGCCGCCGTTGGCGTCCAGTTCCGCGACGAGGCCGGCGTACTGCGCCGGATCGGTGGCGACCGCGACGCGGGCGAAATTCTTGGCCGCGCTGCGCAGCATCGCCGGGCCGCCGATATCGATGTTCTCGACGATCTCGTCGAGGGTCGCGTCCGGATTCGCCGACACCCGCTCGAACGGATACAGGTTCAGCACCAGCAGGTCGATCGGCGCGATGCCGTGTTCGGCCATCACCGCATCGTCGGTGCCGGCGCGGCCGAGCAGGCCGCCGTGCACGACCGGGTGCAGCGTCTTCACCCGGCCGTCCATCATTTCCGGGAAGCCGGTGGCCTCGCTGACGTCCTTCACCGCGAGCCCGGCCTCGCGCAAGGTCTTCGCGGTGCCGCCGGTCGAGAGCAGTTCCACGCCGTGCGCGGCCAGCGCGCGGGCGAGGTCGATCAGTCCGGTCTTGTCGGACACGGACAACAGCGCGCGCGTGATCTTTACGGCGGGCCCGGGCAGTGGGTCGGTGGTCATCGCGGGGGAAAGTGCGGAAAACGGCGCGAATTATAGCCGGGGCCCCTTTTCCCTTGTGGGAGCGGCTTTAGCCGCGATCGTTTTTCACGGGAGAAGAGGCGCTGCGGGGCTCGCGCCGGAATCCCGGGCGCGCCCGAATGGGCGCTCGTGCCGAAGGGCAATCGCGGCAAAAGCCGCTCCCACGGAACAAAGGTGATCGCGGTTTCCGCCGTTCCTGCGGCAGCCGCTCAGCCGAGGCCGTAGTCGCGCAGCTTGCGGCGCAGGGTCTCGCGGTGGATGCCGAGCATGGCCGCGGCGCGGCTCTGGTTGCCGTCGCAATGCTGCAGCACTTCCTGGAACAGCGGGATCTCGAGTTCGCGCAGCGCGATGCCGTACAGGTCGTTGGCACCGCAGCCGTCGAGGTCGCGCAGGTAGCGCCGCACCGAATTCGCGACGTGGTCGCGCAGCGGCGGACGCGGCGCGATGCGGTGCGTGGAATCGGTGCGTTCGGCGTTCAAGCGGCGTTCTTCCCCTGCTTCGCCGCCGGCGCTCGCGCGTCGGCGGGCAGGCAGTCTAGCGTGCGTCGGGGACGCGTGCCATTGCGTCAGCGGAATTCGAATGTGAATGCGGTCACGCGCGGCGAAGGATCGACGACGTCGACCGCGACGCCGGCGACCTGGCCGCTGGCGATGCCGTTCGCCGTCGGCATCGCGCCCAGGTATTCGTTCGCGACGAAATCGCGCGCGGCGATCGCGCGCCCGTCGGCATCGGACAAGGTCACGCGCAAGCGCGGCCAGGGTTGCGCCCAGCGCGCGTCGTTGCGGAAGCTTGCGCTGATGCGCAGCACGCCGGGGCGACTCGGATTCGCGCTCACGTCGCGTTGCAGCAATCGCAATGCCTGCGGTTCGCGCCACGGCGGCAAGGTGCAACGCACGAACGCGCATGCGCGCTGCAGCCACGGGCGGGTGGTGGCGTTGCCGGCGAGCTGGCCGAAATCGGCGGCGACCGATTGCAGCACGAGCAATGCGGCGAGCCCGGCGACCACGCTCCATTCGATGCGCCGCGCGCGTTGTTGCGCGGTGCTGGCCGTGCTCGGCTTGCGCGCGAAGCTCGGGGTGCGCGTGCGCGGCGCCCGCGACGCCGCCGGGGCCGTGATTTCCGGCGTTTCCGGGGTTTCCGGCGTGTCGGCGTCTTCGCCGGCTTCCGGTTCCGTCTCCGGTTCGGTCTCCGGTTCCGGCGCCGCCGCGAGGTCGGCGGCTTCAGTCGTTTCGGGCGCTTCGGGTGCCGGATCGTGCGCGGGGATCGCGGTGGTTTCGGCGATTCCAGCGATGTCGACGGGCGCGACGATCGCGGCGGCCGTCGGTGACGAGGGTTCTTCCGCTGGTGTCGAGGTTTCGGCTTCGGCTTCGGGTTCGATCTCGGCGTCGGCCTCGACTTGCGGCGGCGGTTCCCGCAGCGAGACGCCGCAGAACGCGCAATGCTCGGCGCCGGCTTCGTGCGGAGTGGCGCAGACGGGGCATTCGGGCGCGGTCATGCCGCGCATTCAAGCATGCCCGCCCGCTTCATGCGCGGCGCCGGCCGTCGATGCGAACCCAGTCGCCATCGCGTTCCACCGCGAGCGCGTCGAACCAGGGCGCGAAGCGTTGCAGCAGCTCGCCTTCCTGCCCGGCGAGGATGCCGGACATGGCGATGCGGCCGCCGGGCGCGGTGCGCGCGGCCAGCGTGCCTGCGAGCGCATCCAGCGCCGAGGCGAGGATGTTGGCGACGACCAGCGGATACGCGCGCGCGGGTTCGTGTTGCGGCAGGTAGGCGGAAACCGCGACGCCGTTGCGTTCGGCGTTGTCGGCGGTGGCGGTCAGCGCCTGCGGATCGTTGTCGACGCCGGTCGCGCTGGCGGCGCCGAGTTTCAGCGCGGCCAATGCGAGGATGCCGCTGCCGCAGCCGAAATCGAGCACGTCGCGGCCCTGCAGTTCGCCGCGCGCGGCGAGGGCGTCCAGCCAGCGCAGGCACAGCGCGGTGGTCGGATGCGTGCCCGAGCCGAACGCCAGCCCCGGATCGAGGCGCACGACGACCGCGTCCGTTCCGGCGTCGGCGGGCAGCGCGTGGTTCCAGGGCACGATCCATGTGCGTTCGCCGAAACGCATCGGCTGGAACGTGTCCAGCCACGCGCGTTCCCAGTCCTGGTCGTCGATGCGTTCGAACCGCGCCTGCGACCAGTCGACTTGCGGTTCCGCCGCCTCCAGCGCGGCCAGCAACGCGAGCGCATCGGTGTCGCCGTCGAACAGCGCCTGCAATTGCAGTTCGTCCCACAGCGGCGTTTCGCCGACGCCGGGTTCGAAGATCGCCTGTTCGTCGGCCGCATCCAGGTGCGCGTCCTGCAAGGTCACCGACAGCGCGCCGGCTTCTTCCAACGCGCGTTCGCAACGCGGCTGCAGGTCGCGGCGACAGGGCAATTCCAGTTGCAGGTAGGGCATGGCGGGTCGGGAAAAAGAAATGGCGCGGAGTCCGCGCCATTCTCGCAGCTTCGCGGCGAACGCTCAGCCGCCGCCGAGGATGCCCTTCAGCAGCCCGCGCACGCCGGGCTTCTTCTGCGGTTGCTGCGGCTGGCCGTCCTGTTGCGGCATGCCGCCCATGTCCATGCCCAGCATCGCGGTGGCGGTGGACTTGGCGCGCAGGCGCACGCTCCACTCCGGGTTCCACGGCTGCTTGGGATTCGCGGGCTTGGGCGGATAGGCGATCCAGTTCTCCGGGCCGTAGGCGGTCATCATCAGCATGCCCGGCATCACCGCTTGCTGGCCCTGCGCGTTCGATGCGCCGGCGAAGATGCCCTTGGGAATGGTGCAGCTGGTGGCGCTGGCCGGCAGCAGCACCTTCTGCTTCAGCCATTTGTCGATGAAGCCGCCGGAAAGGTACTGGTGCAGGTCGCTGCCGGCGCCGGGCACGTCGGCGCTGCTCCAGATGGTCATGGCGAAGGAGTTTTCGCCCAGCATCTGCATGTGCACGCCGGTGATGAAGTAGGCGCGCGCGCGATCCACCGACGGCCAGCTGAGGCCGACGGCGTCCTCCGGCGCGCCTTGCACGCGCAGCATCAGCTTGGGCATGAAGTCCGCGTCCTGTTCGACCTGGAACTGCATCGAGGCCGGGATGCCGTCGCCGGTGATCCGGTGCTGGCCGGCCAGGCGCGCGCCGCCGGGGACCTGCTTGCCGTCGTTGCGGTTGGGCCAGTACACGTAGCCCGGTTGCAGGTCGATGTCGCGATCCGGCGCGTACAGGCCCCTGGACAGGCTGCCGGTGGTCTGCACGTCCACGCCCTGCATGCCGGCCATGGGGTTCTTCGAATCGATGTTGCGGTCGCCGCCCTTGACCTTGAACGTGGCGACCTTGGGCTGGCCGGGCCGCACCGTGGCGCCGCACCCCCAGTATTCGGTGATCTTCACCTCGACATCGGGGATCTTGCCGGAAGTGGTCCCGGTGTCGTGGCGGGTCGGTTCGATCGGGATCAGGGTCAGCGACTTGCCCAGGTCGAGGCCGTCCGGGATCAGGTCCTGGGCCTGCACGCCCGGCTTCAAGGCGTTGTGCAGGGCGATGTCGAGGTATTGCCCGGTCATGCCGCCGGCGCCGCGCGTGGTCGGGTAGGTGAGCTTGGCGGCATTGGCGCCGCCCATGCGGCGGGCCATGAAGCCGCCCAGTCCGCCGAGCATCCCGCCCATGTCCGGCATCCCGGCCATGTTCTGGGTCGAGACGTCGATGAAGAGGTTGGTCGGCGCGGTCTTGACTTGCTGGCTGGCGGCCGGCAACGCGACCAGGGTGGCGGCAAGCGCGAGGGCGAGGATGCGGTGTCGTGGCATGGCGGTGCGGTCCGTCCGGAGGGTTAAACCCATTAGCGGGAAATCGGGCCGAAAGCGGCCATCGCCGCATCAGTTCGCGGCGCGCAGCAGCAGCCAGTGCTGGCGACGGCGCAGCAGGTGCACCCCGTCGAGCAGGTAGTGCGCGCTGAAGGCCAGGGTCAGGCCGATCAGCAGCAGGTGCCCGCCGCGTTCGAGCATCGCCTGCGGGAAGCGCAGCACCAGCCACCACGACAATGCCTGGAACGCGACCGCGGCCGGCATCATGAAGCGGATGTTGCGCCGCTGGTCGCGGAGGATGTCGTCGCGAAGCGCGCGTTCCTCGTCGCTTGCCGGCGCGCGCGCGTCGCGCAGCACCACGCGCAGGTCCCAGGCGTACAGGCCCCACACCGCGAGCGCGTACAGCGCGTTGAGCGCGAACCAGTGCGCGGGCTCGGCGACCTGGGTCAGCGCCACCGCCTCGATCAGGGTCGCGCCGAAATAGGCGAAGGTATGGCCGAACTCCAGCGGCCAGCCGATGAACGACAGCGTGTGCACCAGCGCGCGCGACCAGAAGATCAGCACCACCAGCAGGCCGGTGACGATGTACGGGAACACCTGCCATTGCAGCTGCAGGATCGGTTGCACCGCCGCGCCGGCGAGCACCGCCAGGGCCAGGCCCTGGATGATGCTGATCAGGGTCAGCTCGATGTTGACGACCGCCTGGTCGAGGCGGTCGCGGGCGACGCGGAGATCGGGGTCGGACTGGTTCATCGCAGCTCCACCGGAAGCGTATCGCTCTGCGGCGTTGAAGCCCAACGCAGGCCCAAAGGCAGGTGGCGCGGACCGAACAGGAAATGCAGCACGCGGCGCGGCATCGGCGACTTCGATTTCGAGGAAGCATGGATCGTCAATGGCCGCAGCGCGACTGCCCCACCCCGTTCCGGGGCGCAAGCGACCTTGCAACGGGAGGCGCGTTCGACGATATCCGGGGATTTCAATCGCCCCAACCGATGGGAGCCCGGAACGACTTCCAGTGGGCCGGTGTCTTCGGCGCGATCGTCGAGTTGCAGCCGGACGGCCAGCAATGTTTCCAGGACGAAGGTCGGCGGCTGGACGAACAACGTCGATTCCTTGCGCGACCAGGCCGTGCATTCGGGCGAGTCAACGTGCGCATCGACGGGGATGCAGAGATCCTGGTGTGGCGTCACCGACCAGTTGCTGTCCCTTGTCTTCGCGAACAGCGTGCATTGGACGGCGACGGCATCGTCGGGCAGCAGGCCCGCCAATTGGGGCAGAGCGCGGATTCTGGCCGCCGTTTCGGCGATAGCGGGATGTCCGAGCAATCGGCGCGAGCCCGGGCGGTTGCTATCCAACCCCGCGACCACGGCGACGAGTCGTTCGCATTCCTTCGGAGCAAGGAAGGGGGGCAAGACGAGATAGCCGTCGGCATCGAGTGCCGCAGGGTCTGCATGGGAGGCGACGCGGAGATCGGGTTCCTGCGCCATGCGCCTGCCCCGCTAGATGACGGAGAGCGCCTTCTCCTTGCGCTCGGCCAGCTTCTTCTCGAGGTAGTGGATGTTCTGGCCGCCCTGCTTGAACCCGCCGTCGGCCATGATCCGCTGCTGCAGCGGCACGTTGGTCTTGATGCCGTCGACGATCATCTCGCTCAGCGCCACCTGCATGCGCGCGATCGCGGTTTCGCGGTCGGGGCCGTGCACGATGAGCTTGCCGATCATCGAATCGTAGTTCGGCGGAATGCGATAGCCGTCGTAGAGGTGCGTGTCGACGCGCACGCCCGGGCCGCCCGGACATTCGAAGCGCTTCACGGTGCCGGGGCTCGGCATGAACGTGTCCGGATCCTCGGCGTTGATGCGGCACTCGATCGCGTGGCCCGTGAGCTTGATGTCTTCCTGACGCAGCGAGAGCTTCTCGCCGGCCGCGATCAGCAGCTGCTCGCGCACGAGATCGGTGCCGGTCACGAGCTCGGTCACCGGA
>JBGAHT010000065.1:0-13707 GCA_044226035.1 Thermomonas sp.
AAAAAGCCCGCGCGAGGCGGGCTTCTTGATTTGGTCGGGGTAGCCGGATTTGAACCGACGACCACTTGTCCCCCAGACAAGTGCGCTACCAGGCTGCGCTATACCCCGGTCCGGGAATTATACCCGGCCGGCGCGTCTCACCGCTTCAGGAGCGAGAGGACTTCCTCCAGCTCCATCCGCACCTGCTTGACGATCTGCGTGGACAGCGTCGATTCCTGCTTCGCACCCTCGCCCTCCAGCCGCAGCCGCGCGCCGCCGATGGTGTAGCCCTGTTCGTACAGCAGGCCGCGGATCTGGCGGACCATCAGCACGTCGTGGCGCTGGTAGTAGCGGCGGTTGCCGCGGCGCTTGACCGGCTTCAGCGAGGGGAATTCGGTTTCCCAGTAGCGCAGCACGTGCGGCTTGACGTCGCACAGCTCGCTGACCTCGCCGATGGTGAAGTAGCGCTTGGCCGGGATCGGCGGCAGTTCGCGGTTGCTGCCCGGATCAAACATGGGCGGCTCCGGTGAACGCCTCGACGCGTTCCTTCAGCTTCTGCCCGGGGCGGAAGGTGACCACGGTGCGCGCGGAAATCGGGATTTCCTCGCCGGTCTTGGGGTTGCGGCCGGGGCGCTGGTTCTTGCGGCGCAGGTCGAAGTTGCCGAAGCCCGACAGCTTGACCTGCCGGCCCTGCTCCAGCGCTTCGCGCAGCACGTCGAAGAACGCGTCGACGAACTCCTTGGCCTCGCGCTTGTTCAGGCCCACGTCCGCGTACAGACGCTCCGCCATTTCCGCCTTGGTCAATGCCACCTGCGTTCCCCCTGAACGTCAGCCCCTGATTTCCGCGCCGTGTTCCCCACGCAGCGCGGCCACCACGTCGGCCACCAGCGTTTCCACTTCGCGGTCGGTCAGGGTGCGGGAATCTTCTTGCAGAATCAAGCCCATAGCGAGGCTTTTGAAGCCGGCTTCGACGCCCTTGCCCTGGTAGCGGTCGAACAGCAGAAGTTGCTTCAAAACCGGGCCTGCGGCGCGGCGCACGGTCGCGGCCAGGGCGGCCCACGGCACGTCTTCGGCGACGACGAACGCGAGGTCGCGGCGGACGGACGGATAGCGCGACAGCGCCGTGGCGGCGGGGACGGCGCGTTCCAGCAACGGATCGAGATCGAGTTCGAACGCGACCACCGCCACGTCCAGCCCCAGCGCCTGTTGCAGGCGCGGATGCAGCTGGCCGATCCAGCCCAGGCTACAGCCATCGCGCAGCACCTGCGCCGAACGCCCGGGGTGGCCCCAGGCCGGCGCGATCGGGCGATAGTCCAGCCGGGTGCGGGCGAGCGCGGCGAGGCTGTCGAGGTCGCCCTTGAGGTCGTGGAAGTCGACCTCGCGCGCGGTTTCGCCCCATTGCTCGGCGCGCGCCGCGCCACAGGCGACCGCGGCGATGCGCGCAATTTCGCGCGGAGCCGGCTTGTCCGCTCCCCGGTCCCCGGTTCCCGGTTCCCGGCGTTCGAACACCTTGCCCAGTTCGAACAGGCGCACGCGCGGTTGCTGGCGCGCGAGGTTGCGCGCGAGCGCGGCGACCAGCCCCGGCAACAGCGACGGGCGCATCACGCCGAGGTCGGCGCTGAGCGGATTCGCCAGCGGCACGCCCTCGCCCGCCTGCCATTGCGCGAGCAAGGCGGCGTCGACGAAGGCGAAATCCACCGCTTCGAGGTAGTCGCGCGCGGCCAGTTGCCGGCGCACGTCGCCCTCGCCCACGCGGGTCTCGTTCGGCGCCATCAGGCGCGCGCCGGAACCGGGCAAGGTCGCCGGGATCGCGTCGTAGCCGTGGATGCGCGCGACTTCCTCGATCAGGTCTTCCTCGATCGCAAGGTCGAAGCGCCGCGCCGGCGCAGTCACGTCCCAGCCATCGCCGCCCGCTTCGACGGCGAGGCCAAGCGCGGACAGGATGCGCACGACTTCGGCGTCGCCCACGCGCACGCCGAGCACGCGCGCGAGGCGTTCGCGGCGCAGGCGGATCGGCCGCGGCTGCGGCAGGTGTTCGGGCAACACCGCCTCGACCACCGGGCCGGGCGCGCCGCCGGCGATCTCGACGACGAGGCGCGTGGCCTGTTCGATCGCGATGCGCGGCAGTTCCGGATCCACGCCGCGCTCGAAGCGATGCGCCGCGTCCGTATGCAGGCCGAGCTTGCGGCCGCGGCCGATGATCGCCGACGGCGCGAAATGCGCGGCTTCGAGGAACACGTTGCGCGTCGCGTCTCCGACCTTGGTGTCCTCGCCGCCCATGATGCCGGCGAGCCCGACCGCGCGGCCGGCGTCGGCGACGACCAGGAAGCGCGGATCGAGCGCGGCCTGGTCGCCGTTGAGCAGCGCCAGCGTTTCGCCGTCGCGCGCGGCGCGCACCGACACCGGGCCCTTGAGCAGGTCGCGGTCGTAGGCGTGCATCGGCTGGCCGAGTTCCAGCATCACGTACTGGGTGACGTCGACGAGGAAGCTGACCGGGCGCACGCCGCTGCGGCGCAGGCGTTCGGCCATCCACGCCGGCGTCGGAACCGAAGCGTCCACGCCTTCGATCACGCGGCCGACGAAGCGCGGCGCATCCGCGCCCGCGTTCAATTCGATCGCCAGCGTCGCCTCGTTCAGGGCCGGCATCGGCGTCGCGTCGAGCGCCGTCACCCGCGAACCGCAGGCGGCGGCGACATCGAAGGCGATGCCGCGCACGCTGAAGCAGTCGGCGCGGTTCGGGGTGAGCTTCAGTTCGAAGCTGGCGTCGGGCAAGCCGAGGAATTCGGCCAGCGGCGCGCCGACCGGCGCGTCGGCCGGCAGTTCCAGCAGGCCCGAGGCATCGGCGTCGAGGCCGAGCTCCTTCGCCGAGCACAGCATGCCGCTGGATTCGACGCCGCGCAGCTTCGCCGCCTTGATCGTCATGTCGCCGATCTTCGTGCCGATGGTGGCGAGCGGCGCGACCAGCCCGGCGCGCGCGTTCGGCGCGCCGCAGACGATCTGCAAGGTGCCGCGATCACCGGCATCGACCCGGCAGACCTGCAGCTTGTCGGCCTCCGGGTGCCTGGCGCACTCGACGATGCGCGCGACGACCACGCCGTCCAGCGATTCGCCCAGCGGTTCGACGCCTTCGACTTCCAGCCCGATCGCGGTCAGCGTCGCCGCGAGCTCGTCGCGGGTCGCGGTGGTCGGCACGTGGCTGCGCAGCCAGTTTTCGCTGAATTTCATTCTGAAATTCCGTAATTCGTGATTCGTGACTAGGGATTCGTCAACAGCGTTCGCCTATCGGGTTCCGGGCAGTCTCGGTGCCGCTTTTGCGAATCACCAATCACCAATCCCGAATCCCGTTCCTCAAGCAAACTGTTTGAGGACCCGCACGTCGTTCTCGAAGAACGCGCGCAGGTCGTTGACGCCGTAGCGCAGCATCGCGAAGCGTTCCACGCCGAGGCCGAAGGCGAAGCCGGTGTACTTCTCCGGATCGATGCCGACGTTGCGCAGCACGTTCGGATGGACCATGCCGCAGCCGAGCACTTCCAGCCAGCGGGTCGAACCGTCCGGTTGCCGCCAGGCGATGTCGACTTCCGCGCCGGGCTCGACGAACGGGAAGTAGCTGGGGCGGAAGCGCATGTCGAAATCGCGCTCGAAGAACGCGCGCACGAATTCGGCCAGCGTGCCCTTGAGGTCGGCGAAGGTGGAATGCTCGTCGACCAGCAGCCCCTCGACCTGGTGGAACATCGGCGAATGGGTCTGGTCGCTGTCGCTGCGGTAGACCTTGCCCGCGGCGATCATCCGCAGCGGCGGCGCGCCGCCCGCGTCGAGCAGGCGCTGCATGTAACGCACCTGCACGCCCGAGGTGTGCGTGCGCAGCAGGCGGCCGTCGTCGAAGTAGAAGGTGTCGTGCATCGCCCGCGCGGGATGGTGCGGCGGGAAGTTCAGCGCCTCGAAGTTGTGCCAGTCGTCCTCGATCTCGGGGCCGTCGGCGAGTTCGTAGCCGAGCCGGCCGAAGATGTCGGCGATGCGTTCGAGCGTGCGCGATACCGGATGCAGCCCGCCGCGGCCGCCGTCGCGCCCCGGCAGGGTGACGTCGATACCCTCGACCGCGAGGCGCGCATCCAGCGCGGCGGAATCGAGCTCGACCTTGCGCGCGGACAGCGCCGCGGAAATCCCGTCGCGGGCGCGGTTGATCGCCTCGCCCGCGGCCTTGCGCCGGTCGCCGGGCAAGCCGCCCAGCGCCTTCAGCAGCGCGGTCACACTGCCGCTCTTGCCGAGCAGCGACACCCGCAGCGCCTCGAGCGCCTCGGGCGAGGCCGCCGCGGCGATGTCGGCGAGCGCGCGTTCGGACAGCGATTCGACCGACAGGGATTCGATCTCAGTCATTCCATGCCCCGGAAAACAAAATGGGGAAGGACTCGCGCCCTTCCCCACGTCGTGGCGGCCGCGACCACCGGATACCTCATCGTGTGGAGCAGCGGCTCAAGCCGCCAGCGCACCCTTCGCCTTCTCGACCAGGGCGGCAAAACCCGCCGCGTCGTGCACAGCGATGTCCGCCAGCACCTTGCGGTCCAGGGTGATGCCGGCCTTGAGCAGGCCGTTCATGAAGCGGCTGTAGCTGAGGCCGTTGGCGCGCGCGCCGGCGTTGATGCGCGCGATCCACAGCGAGCGGAACTGGCGCTTCTTCAGCTTGCGGCCGATGTAGGCGTACTGCTGCGCCTTGGTGACCGCCTGCTTGGCGACGCGGAAGACCTTGCGGCGGGCGTTGTAGTAACCCTTCGCGGCCTTGAGGACTTTCTTGTGACGGCGGCGCGCCATCACGCCACGCTTGACTCGTGCCATTTCCTAGCCCTCCTCAGAGATACGGAAGCATGCGGTCCAGGCGGCCCGCGTCCTCGGCACGAACATGGTTCGTCTGCCGCAGGTTGCGCTTCCGCTTGGTCGCCTTCTTGGTGAGGATGTGGCTCTTGTTGGCGTGGCCGCACTTGTACTTGCCGGAAGCGGTCTTCCGGAAGCGCTTGGCCGCCGCCCGATTGGTCTTGATCTTGGGCATTGGGGATCCTTGCGAAATCTCGAACTGGTCCAGGCGCCGTTTCCGGGCTCTCCGTCCTGCCTGACCGGTGGGTAAGCCCTTGATCCGAAAGGGACCAGGGCGGGTCCATGGGTAACGCCGACAACAACCCGGCGAACCGGGCCGGGCATTATGCCGGCCCGCGGATTGTCTTGCAAATCAATCGATTGAACCGCTTTCGAGGGGACGCGGACCTTCCCCTCTTCCGGCCCTTCGGGCCACCTTCTCCCACAAGGGGAGAAGGAAAATCGATCAGCGCTTCTTGGGCGCGATCATCATCACCATCTGCCGGCCTTCCAGGCGCGGGCGGGACTCGATCACGATCTCGTCGCCGAGGTCGGCCTCGATCCGCGCGGCCATCTCGCGGCCGAGTTCCTGGTGGCTCATCTCGCGGCCGCGGAAGCGGATGTTGACCTTGACCTTGTCGCCTTCCTCGAGGAAACGGCGCATGTTGCGCAGCTTGATCTGGTAGTCGCCCTCGTCGGTGACCGGCCGGAACTTGAGTTCCTTGATCTCCTGCTGCTTGGTCTTCTTCTTGGCCTCGTTGGCCTTCTTCTGCTGTTCGAACTTGAACTTGCCGAAGTCCATGATCTTGCAGACCGGCGGGTCCGCGTTCGGCTGGATTTCGACCAGGTCGAGGCCTTCGTCCTCGGCCATGGCGAGCGCTTCGTCGCGCGAAAGCACGCCCACCATCTCGCCGTCGCTGCCGATCACGCGCACGCGCGGCACGCGGATCTCGTTGTTACGGCGGTTCTGCTTGTCCGGTGTACTGATGTTGCGATCTCCAAGATGGAACGTTCCGGCCTGCGGTTCCGGCCGGGCTGGTGGTGCGTGCGTACCGCCGTCTACATCGCTTCGTTACGCAGGCGCTGCGCGAAGTCGGCCACGGACATCGTCCCCAGGTCTTCCCCGCCACGCGTGCGCACGGCCACTGCGCCTTGTTCCTTCTCGCGGTCCCCCACCACCAGAAGATACGGCACGCGCTGCAGCGTGTGCTCGCGGATCTTATAGCCGATCTTCTCGTTCCGCAAATCGGCGTCGACCCTGAGCCCTTGATTCGCAAGGGTTTTCCGCACCTCCCCGGCCCAGTCGGCCTGGGCGTCGGTGATGTTCATCACCACCGCCTGGACCGGGGCCAGCCAGGCCGGGAACTGGCCGGCGTGGTGCTCGATCAGGATCCCGATGAAGCGCTCCATCGAGCCGACGATGGCCCGGTGCAGCATGACCGGGGTCCGCCGCTGGCTGTGCTCGTCCACGTACTCGGCGCCGAGCCGGCCGGGCATCATGAAATCGACCTGCATCGTGCCCAGCTGCCAGGTGCGGCCGATGGCGTCCTTGAGGTGGTATTCGATCTTGGGGCCGTAGAAGGCGCCCTCGCCCGGCAGTTCCTGCCATTCCACCCCGGAAGCGCGCAGGGCGTTGCGCAGGGCGTCCTCGGCCTTGTCCCAGGTGGCATCGTCGCCCAGCCGCGGCTCCGGCCGCAGCGCGATCTTGATCTGGATGTCGGAGAAGCCGAAGTCGGCGTAGACCTTGAGCGCCTGCGCGTGGAAGGCGCGGACCTCGGCCTCGATCTGGTCCTCGGTGCAGAAGATGTGGCCGTCGTCCTGGGTGAAGCCGCGCACGCGCAGGATGCCGTGCAGCGCGCCGGAGGGTTCGTTGCGGTGGCAGGACCCGAACTCGCCGTAGCGGATCGGCAGGTCGCGGTAGCTGTGCAGGCCCTGGTTGAACACCTGCACGTGGCCGGGGCAGTTCATCGGCTTCACCGCGTAGGTCCGCTTTTCGGACTCGGTGAAGAACATGTTGTCCTTGTAGTTGTCCCAGTGCCCGGACTTCTTCCACAGCTCGACGTCGAGGATCTGCGGGCAGCGCACTTCGCCGTAGCCGGTCTCGCGGTAGACGCGGCGCATGTACTGCTCGACCACCTGCCACACGCTCCAGCCCTTGGGGTGCCAGAACACCAGGCCCGGCGCTTCCTCCTGCAGGTGGAACAGGTCCTGCTGCTTGCCGATGCGGCGGTGGTCGCGCTTCTCGGCTTCCTCCAGCATCGTGAGGTAGGCCTTGAGGTCCTTGTCGTTCAGCCACGCGGTGCCGTAGATGCGGCTGAGCATCTGGTTGTTGTGGTCGCCGCGCCAGTACGCGCCCGCGACCTTCATCAGCTTGAACGCGCGCAGCTTGTCGGTGCCCGGCACGTGCGGGCCGCGGCAGAGGTCGGTGAATTCGCCCTGCGAATACAGCGAGAGTTCCTCGTTCGCCGGGATCGATTCGATGATCTCGGCCTTGTAGTCCTCGCCGAGGCCGTGGAAGAACGCCACCGCGTCGTCTCGCGACTTCACGCTGCGCGTCACCGGCAGCGCTTCCTTCACGATCTTCTGCATCTCCGCCTCGATCGCCGGCAGGTCCTCGGGCGTGAACGGGCGCTCGTAGGCGAAGTCGTAGTAGAAGCCGTTGTCGATCACCGGGCCGATGGTCACCTGCGCGCCCGGGAACAGGCGCTGCACCGCCTGCGCGAGCAGGTGCGCGGTGGAATGGCGCAGGATGTCCAGCGCCTCCGGCGACTTGTCGGTGACGATGGACAGGGTCGCGTCGCGATCGATGCGGAAGCCGGCATCGACCAGCCTGTCGTCGACTTTGCCGGCCAGGGTCGCCTTGGCCAGGCCCGCGCCGATGGAGGCGGCGACGTCGCCGACCGTGACCGGCGCGCCGAACTGGCGAACGGAACCGTCGGGAAGGGTTATGTTGATCATTTGCCTGGGATTCGGGATTCGGGATTCGGAAGGGCGGGACCGGGGTTGGATGAAGATTCGGCTTTGCCAATCTCCAATCGCCAATCTCCAATCCCGGAAAAGCAAAAAGGCGCCGAGGCGCCTTTCGATCGCCCGCCAATGGCGGGTTCGAATGCGTCGGCGGGGTCAGCGATGGGCGCTCGTAGTGCTCATGTCGCACGCTCGACGGCGGTTTCCCGGCGTCACCCTGTCCTGCGGCTGCGGAGGCCCGGAACGTTAGGCCGGCGCCGGTGGAAAGTCAACGAATCGCGGCCGCGGCTGCGACCGCCTTCGCGCCGCCCTACACTCGCGGTTCCCCGGCACCGGCGAAGCATGCGGCGATGGCGCAGAGCATCCACGATTTCCACGACGACCCGCGCAATGCGGACATCCTGGTCTGGGTCAACGGCGAGCTGAAGCCTCGCGCCGAAGCGGTGGTCTCGGTGTTCGACAGCGGCTTCGTGCTCGGCGACGGGGTCTGGGAAGGCCTGCGCGTGGTCGATGGCCATCCGGCCTTCCTCGACCAGCACCTCGACCGGCTGTACGAGGGCGCCAAGGCGATCGCGCTGGACATCGGCCTCGACCGCGCGGCGTTGACCCGCGCCATCGACGACACCCTCGCCGCGAACGGCATGCGCGACGGCGCGCACCTGCGGCTGATGGCGACGCGCGGGGTGAAGCGCACGCCCTACCAGGATCCGCGCGCCAGCGTCGGCCCGGCGACCATCGTGATCATCCCCGAATTCAAGGTCGCCAAGCCCGAAACCCTCGCGGCCGGGCTGAGGCTGTTCACCGTGCACGTGCGCCGCGGGTATCCGGACGTGCAGGATCCCAAGCTCAACAGCCACAGCAAGCTCAACTGCATCACCGCCTGCATCCAGGCGATCGAGGCCGGCGCCGACGAGGCGCTGATGCTGGATCCGCACGGCTTCGTCGCCACCTGCAATTCCACCCACTTCTTCATCGTGCGCAAGGGCGAGGTGTGGACGTCCAGCGGCGACTACTGCCTGGGCGGCATCACCCGCGGCAACGTGCTGCGGATCTGCCGCGAAGCCGGCATTGCGTGCTTCGAGAAGAACTTCAGCCTGATGCAGGTCTATTCCGCCGACGAGGCCTTCACCACCGGTACCTTCGCCGGGCTCGCGCCGGTGCGCTCGGTCGACGGCCGCGCCATCGGCGACGGCATCCTGCCCGGCCCGGTGACCGCGCGCCTGCAGGCGCTGTACCGCGAACTGGCGAAACGCGACGTCGCGCAACGCCGACCGACGCCGGCATGACCGTGCGCGTGGCGATGTGGTCGGGGCCGCGCAACATCTCGACCGCGATGATGCGCGCCTGGGAAAACCGCGGCGACTGCGCGGTCAGCGACGAACCGCTGTACGCGGCCTACCTCGCCGCGACCGGCCTCGACCATCCCGGCCGCGACGAAGTGATCGCCGCCGGCGAAACCGACTGGCGTCGCGTCGTCGATGCCCTGCTCGGCCCCGCGCCCGGCGACGCGCCGGTCTGGTACCAGAAGCACATGAGCCACCACCTGCTGCCGGGCATGGACGGCGACTGGGTGTTCGGCCTGCGCAACGTGTTCCTGATCCGCGATCCGGCCGAAGTGGTGGCGTCCTACGTCAAGTCGCGCGCGACCGTGGCGCCGGAGGACATCGGCCTGCTGCAGCAGGCACGGCTGTTCGAGCAGTTGCGCGAACGCACTGGCGAAACGCCCGTCGTGGTCGATGCCGGCGATTTCCTGCGCGCGCCCGAAGCGCACCTGCGCGCGATCTGCGCCGCGCTGGGAATCGCGTTCACGCCGCGGATGCTGGCGTGGCCGCCCGGTCCGCGCGCGAGCGACGGCGTGTGGGCGCCGTACTGGTACGACGCGGTGTGGAAATCGACCGGCTTCGAGCCGTGGCGCGCGCGCGAGATCGCGTTGTCCGACGCATCGCGCGCGGTGGCCGAAGCCTGCCGGCCCGCGTACGAGGCCCTGCACGCGCGGCGGATCCGGGCCTGAGCCGGCCCGGAAAAACAAAACCGCCCGGAGCGGCGGTTCGGTCCTCGCAGCGAAGTCGTTCCAGCACCACGCCGGCGCCCGCTTGGGCTGGCGTGGTGGGCGGTACAGGGTTCGAACCTGTGACCCCCACCATGTCAAGGTGATGCTCTACCGCTGAGCTAACCGCCCTGGAACCCCTCGCGGGGGCGCGAATTGTAGCCCAGCTCCGGGCTTTTTGCTCCTCCCCCTTCCATGGAAGGGGGAGGGAGTCAAAGCGTGGCCTCGCGCAGGCGATGCAGCTGGTCGCGGATCCGGGCCGCTTCCTCGAACTCGAGGTCGCGCGCGTGCTGGTACATCTGCTGTTCCAGCGCCTTGATCCGCGCCGCGGCCTGGGCCGGGTCCAGCGCGGCGTAGTCCTCGCGCGGTTCGGCGACGCGCCGGGCCTTGCCGCGGCCGCGCGCGTCCGGGCCCTCGCGCGCGCCTTCCATGATGTCCAGCACCGCGCGCTGCACCGACTGCGGGGTGATGCCGTGCTCGGCGTTGTATTCGACCTGCTTCGCCCGGCGCCGGTCGGTTTCGTCGATCGCCTTCTGCATCGAATTGGTGATGCGGTCGGCGTACAGGATCGCCTTGCCGCGCAGGTTGCGCGCGGCGCGGCCGATGGTCTGGATGAGCGAGCCGGCCGAACGCAGGAAGCCTTCCTTGTCCGCGTCGAGGATCGCGACCAGCGACACCTCCGGCATGTCGAGGCCTTCGCGCAGCAGGTTGATGCCGACCAGCACGTCGAACACGCCCAGGCGCAGGTCGCGGATGATCTCCACGCGCTCCACCGTTTCCACGTCCGAGTGCAGGTAGCGCACCTTCACCCCGTGTTCGCCGAGGTATTCGGTGAGGTTTTCGGCCATGCGCTTGGTCAGGGTCGTGACCAGCACGCGATCGCCCATCGCCACGCGTTCGTGGATTTCCGAAAGCAGGTCGTCGACCTGGGTCGCGACCGGGCGGATCTCGACCTGCGGGTCGACCAGGCCGGTCGGGCGCACCACGAGTTCGGTGACCTCGCCGCCGCTTTCGCGCAATTCGTACGGGCCCGGCGTCGCCGACACGAACACCGTGCGCGGCGCGCGTTCCTCCCATTCCTCGAAGCGCAGCGGCCGGTTGTCCAGCGCCGACGGCAGGCGGAAGCCGAATTCCACCAGGGTTTCCTTGCGCGAACGGTCGCCCTTGTACATCGCGCCGATCTGCGGGACGGTGACGTGCGATTCATCCACCACCAGCAGCGAATCCGGCGGCAGGTAATCGAACAGCGTCGGCGGCGGCTCGCCCGGCGCGCGCCGCGTGAGGTGGCGCGAGTAGTTCTCGATGCCGTTGCAGTAGCCGACCTCGGCCATCATCTCCAGGTCGAACTGGGTGCGCTGCGCCAACCGCTGCGCCTCCACCAGCTTGTTCTGCGCGTACAGCTGTTCCAGCCGTTCCCTGAGCTCGACCTTGATCGTCTCGACCGCGTTCAGCACGCTCTCGCGGGTGCTGGCGTAATGCGTGCGCGGATACACCGTGTAGCGCGGGATCTTGCGCGTCACCGCGCCGGTGAGCGGGTCGAACAGGCTGAGCTGCTCGATTTCGCCGTCGAACAGCTCGATCCGCAGCGCCTCGTCCTCGCTTTCGGCCGGATGCACGTCGATCACCTCGCCGCGCACGCGATAGGTGCCGCGGCGCAGTTCGCTGTCGTTGCGGGTGTACTGCAGTTCGGTCAGGTGGCGGATCAGCGCGCGCTGCTCGATGCGCTCGCCGCGGGCGAGGATCAGGCGCAGCTTCAGGTAATCCTCGGGGTCGCCGAGGCCGTAGATCGCCGACACCGTGCACACGATCAGCGCGTCGCGCCGCGACAGCAGCGCCTTGGTCGCCGACAGCCGCATCTGCTCGATGTGCTCGTTCAGCGAACTGTCCTTCTCGATGTACGTGTCCGAGGACGGCACGTAGGCCTCGGGCTGGTAGTAGTCGTAGTAGCTGACGAAGTATTCGACCGCGTTGCGCGGGAAGAAGGCCTTGAACTCGCCGTACAGCTGCGCGGCCAGGGTCTTGTTCGGCGCCATCACCAAGGTCGGCTTCTGCACCTGCTGCACGACGTTGGCGATGGTGAAGGTCTTGCCCGAACCGGTGACGCCGAGCAGGGTCTGCTTCGCCAGCCCGGCTTCGAAGCGTTCGACCAGCCGTTCGATCGCCTGCGGCTGGTCGCCGGCGGGCGCGTACGGCGCGACCAGCTCGAAACGGTCGCGTTGCAGGTCGGGGCGGTCGGTCATCGGCGGTCGTCCGTGGGCGACCCGACAGTGTAATGCCGCGCCCTGAACCCCGTAGGAGCGGCGGAGGTCGCGACTGCCTTTCGTGGGGGCGCCTTCAGGCGTGGATGCTCCTTGGCATATCGACGAAAGGCATTCGCGGCCAAAGCCGCTCCCACAAAAGCCGCTGCCACGGAAGATGCCGATGGGCACGCTGGGAATATTCCTAGCGCGTCGCGTTGCAAGCGCCGATGCCGACCGCCGCCGCGGAATCCGATGCTGTGCCCGACCCGACACCGCCACGGAAATCGCCATGCGCCGGAGCCACCACGGATTCACCCTGATCGAAGCGACCCTGGCCATGGCCGTGGCCGCGATTTCCCTCGGCGTGGCCATTCCCTCGCTGACCGGCGCGGTGTCGGCGGCGCACGCCGGCACGGCCAAGGCGGCGATGGTCGAGACCTTCGCCAAGGCCTTGACCCATTCCACGGCCACCGGCGTCGAAGTCGTGCTGTGCCCGGCGGCAAGCGGCAGCGACGCCTGCCTCGACAGCACCGACTGGAGCGGCGGATGGATCGCCTTCGCGGACCTGGACGGGAATCGCAGCCGCGGCCCCAACGAAACCCTGCTCCTGCGGCGGGCCGCGTTCGCGCATGGCGTGCACCTGCGCAGCACCTCGGGGCGCAAGCGCCTGGTATTCCAGCCGCAGGGCGGCGCGGCGGCGGGCTCCAACGTCACCTTCACCCTGTGCGATTCGCGCGGCGCGGCCAAGGCCAGCACGCTCATCCTCGCCAACAGCGGGCGGTTCCGGCAGGGCGCGGCCGATCCGGCGGCGGCATGGGCCTGCACCCAGCCGATCTGAAGGCCGGCGCTTGCGCCGCGCGGGGCGCGCCCGGCACAATGTCGCCCCCGCCCGAATAGCTCAGCCGGTTAGAGCACTTGACTGTTAATCAGGGGGTCGTTGGTTCGAGTCCAACTTCGGGCGCCAGATATATCGAGGACGGCGGATCATCCGAGTGATGGCCGATCCCCGGGAATTCCGGAATCCATACGAATCCCGGGTGCCAACTTCACGAATCGCTGTTTGTTCCGAAAGCCCGGCATCGCCGGGCTTTCGACGTTATGGCCCGCAATCGACCACGCTCCTTCCTTCGGTGACGACCACCGCGGCGAACCGCTCCCGGCCGCCTGCCATCCGATTCCAGACGCACATGGCCGGGATCCGCCGACCCCCGCGTTGTTCTATAGGCAGGGGCAAGTTGATCGACGTTGCTCGCGGCGTCGCAGGCAAAAGGAATACGCCATGTTTCGGACCGACTCCGCTCAGCTCCGGGCGAACCCGGTTCCACGCGCCGATGCGGCCAGCGCTGCAACAGCCACGGCGATGATCGGTGAGTCGGAGGCCTTCGCGCAGGCCCGGTGCCTGCTGCGGCGCTATGTGCGCGCCCGGCAACTGCCCGCGGCGGAGGAGCAGCGCGATATCGAGGCGGAAACGCTGCGGGTGCGGCCGCGCTACGAATCGCGGCGCTACGGCAATCCGCGCTATGCGCGCCTGGCCCGGCATTGCGCCGACGAGATCCGCCGCGGCGCCGACGACGAATCCGAAATGGGCGTCTACCACGACCTGTTCCAACCGCAGCGCGAAGCGAACCT
>JBGAHT010000066.1:0-11663 GCA_044226035.1 Thermomonas sp.
CGGGATCGTGGTCGAGGCCACGCTGAAGCTCGCCGATCCGCCGCCGCCGACCAGCGTGATGCTGCTGGCCTTGCCGCGCTTCGACGCGATCATGCCGCTGTTCGCGGAGTTGCGTCGAATGTTGCGGCTGGAGGCGTTCGAATTCCTGACCGACAAGGCACTGGCGCATGTGCTCGCACACGGCGGACAGGATCCGTTCGACACGCGATATCCGTACTACGTGCTGGCCGAATTCGCGCAGCAAGGTGAAGCCGACGAGGCCGCGGCGCTGGCCGCGTTCGAACATGCGGTGGAGCAGGGCCAGGTCGTCGATGGCGTGATCGCTGCGAGCGAAGCGCAGGCCGCGGAATTGTGGCGCCTGCGTGAAGGCATCAGCGAAAGCCTCGCGCCATACACGCCGTACAAGAACGATGTTGCGGTGCGGGTGTCGGCGATGCCGGCCTTGCTCGCCGAAGCCGATACCTTGCTGGGCCGCGAATACCCGGATTTCGAAGTCGTGTGGTTCGGGCACATCGGCGACGGCAACCTGCACATCAACGTGCTGAAGCCGGCGAACCTGTCGCAGGAGGCCTTCGCCGAACGCTGCGGCGGCGTGACCGCACACCTGGCCGAACTGCTGGAAAAGCACGGCGGCAGCATTTCCGCCGAACACGGCATCGGCCTGGCGAAGAAGCCGTACTTGCTCGGCACCCGCGGCGCCGGGGAAATCGAACTGATGCGCGGCATCCGCCACGCGTTCGACCCGAACGGGATCATGAACCCCGGCAAGCTGTTCGATCCGTAGGAGCGCCCGTTCGGGCGCGACGAAGGAATCGCGCCGGTCGCGCCGTAAACGGCGCTCCTACGGCGTAAGCCGCGCGTCCAGCCGCTCGCGCATCGCCGGCCATTCCGTGTCGAGGATGGAATAGCAGACGGTGTCGCGCAGCGCGCCGTCCTTGTGCCGCTTGTGCTGGCGGATCACGCCGTCCCTGTGCGCGCCGAGGCGTTCGATCGCCGCCTGCGAACGCAGGTTGTGGTGGCTGGTGTGCAGGTACACGGTGCGCATGCCCAGCGTGTCGAACGCATGGCCGAGCAGCAGGCGCTTGCACGCGGTGTTGACGTGGGTGCGCTGCGCGCTGGCGCGGTACCAGGTGTAGCCGATGGCCAGCGTCGGCACCGACATGTCGATGTCGTAGCAGCGCGTGCTGCCGAGCACTGTCCCGTCCCCACCGAGCACCGCGAACGGCAGCATCGTTCCGGCGGATTGTCCGTCGAGCGCGGCCTGCACGTACGCGGAGACCGACTCGCGCGTGGCGTGCGGGGTGGCGGTGTAGTTCAGCGCGCCGAGGTCGCCATCCGCGCTCGCGGCGATCAACCCGTCCACGTGCGCAGGCGACAGCGGTTCGAGGCGGACACCACAGCCGCGGAGTTCGACCGGCTGCGGGCGAACGGCCTCAGTCACCGGTTTCGATGTCCGGTTCGTATTCGCCGAGCAATTGCAGGATCTTCGGATCGCTGGCGTAAGCAGTCTTCAGCGCAGCAAGGCGCTTGTCGGTCCCCGTGCAGGACTGCTTGATCGCTTCGAGGACTTGTTTCTTGCGAACCTCTTGCGGATCGTCTGCACGCTCCGGCCACGGCTCACCGCGCCAGTGGTCGCAGGCATCGCGCGAGTCGATGAAATCGCGGATATCGACGGGATAGCTGCAATACTCGGGTCGATCGACCGGACCTTCGGGTGGCGTGCAATTGGCTGCGGCCACTGGTTCCGGTTGCGCTTCGGATACCGCTTTCGTTTCCGCCGCCGCCGGAACGGACGCGCCATGGCATCCGACACTGCCCAGCATGAGCAGCGCCACGATGCCGATGCGTGCGGAATTACTCCGCACGCCCCGCGAACTCGCCGGTGGTGGTGTTCACCCACACCTTCTCGCCGTTGCCGATGTACTCCGGGACCATGATCTCGATGCCGGTGGACAGCTTCGCCGGCTTCGGGCGCTTGGTCGCGGTGCCGCCCTTGAGCTCCGGCGGGGTTTCGACTACTTCGATCGCCACGCTCTGCGGCAACTGGACCGCCACCGGCGCGTCCTCGATCAGCTGCACGTAGATGCCGGTGAGATCGTCCACGATGTAGCCGGCGGCGTCGCCGATGGCGTCGGCGTCGAGCGTGTACGGGGTGTAGTCCTCGTCGTCGAGGAACACGAAGGCCTCGCCGTCCTTGTACGAATACGTGCACTGGCGGCGGCTCATGTCCACTTCGCGCAGGTCGTCGTCGCCGTCGAAGCTGGCGTCGAGCTTGCTGCCGCCGGGGATCGAATACATGACGAAGCGGAAGCGCACGTTGCCGCCGCGGCCCTGCGGCGAGCTGCGCTCGATGTCGCGGACCTGGTACACGCCGCCGTTGTGTTCGACGACGTTGCCTTTCTTGATGTCGTAAGCCTTCATTCGGGATTCGAGATTGGGGATTGGGAATTGGTCGAAACGGCATGCGGGATCGGATTGGATCGCTGCCGCGAATCCCGGATCTCCAATCCCGAATCCCGGTTCTATTTCGGCGCCAAGCGCGTCGCGCCGTCGAGGCGGATGGTCTCGCCGTTCAAGTACGTGTTGCCGAGGATGTAGGCGACCAGGTCGGCGAACTCCTCCGGCTTGCCCAGGCGCGACGGGAACGGGATCGACGCCGCCAGCGAAGCCTGCACGTCGTCCGGCATGCCGTCGACCATCGGCGTCCAGAACACGCCCGGCGCGATGGTGAGCACGCGGATGCCGAAGCGGGCCAGTTCGCGCGCCATCGGCAACGTCATGCCGACCACGCCGCCCTTCGACGCCGAGTACGCGGCCTGTCCGATCTGGCCTTCGTAGGCGGCGACCGAGGCGGTGTTGACGATCACGCCGCGCTCGCCGTCGGTGCCGGCCTCGTTGCCCTGCATCTGCTCGGCGCAGGCCTTGGCCACGTTGAAGCTGCCGACCAGGTTCACCATCACCGTCGCCTGGAACTGCGACAGCGGCATCGGCCCGTTCTTGCCGAGCACGCGGCCGGCGCCGAGGATGCCGGCGCAGTTGATGCAGGCGTTGAGCCCGCCGAGGAATCCCTTCGCCGCGGCGACATTCGCGACCACGCCGGCCTCGTCGGTGACGTCGGTCTTGAAGAACGCGGCGTTGCCGGCGCCGAGCTCGGCGACCGCGGCCGCGCCCTTCTCGTCGTTGACGTCGAACAACGCGACCTTGCCGCCGTGGGCGACGAGGTGCCTGGCCACGGCGAAACCGAGGCCGGAAACGCCGCCGGTGACGACGGCGCGGACGGATGCGAGCTGCATGCGGGGATCCTGCTGCGGAAAACCCGGGATTTTACGCGAGCGACGGCGCCCGTGCCCCGGCGCCCGGGTTCAGGGCTGGCGGTAGACCACGCCGTCCTTCATCACGAACACCGGCCGCCGCAGCGCGGCGATGTCGGCAGTCGGGTCGCCGGCGAAGGCGGCCAGGTCCGCGCGCAGGCCCGGGACGATGCGGCCGATGCGGTCCTGCTGGCGCAGGATCCGTGCATCCACCGAGGTCGCCGCGCGCAAGGCCTCGGTCGGGCTCATGCCCAGCTTCACCATCCATTCGATTTCGCGCTCGTTGTCGCCGTGGCGGAACACGCCGACGTCGCTGCCGTTGCCGATGGTGACCCCGGCCGCGCGCGCGTAGCGGAAGGCCTGCGCGGCCTGTTGCATCTTCGGGGTCGGCGGATCGCCGGGCCGGTAATGGTTGAAGTAGGTTTCGGTGGCCTCGACCGCGGTCAGCGTCGGCAGGTAGGCGACGCCGTGTTCGCGCATCGACTTGAACGTGGCCGCGCTGCCGCCGTCGCCGTGCTCGATGCTGTCCACGCCCGCGGCGATGGACATGCGCATGCCGGCGTCGCTGGCGGTGTGCGCCGACACCGGCCGCCCGCCCAGGTGCGCGGCCTCGACGATCGCGTCCAGTTCGGCCTGGGTGAAGGTCGGTTGCGTGCTGCCGTCCGCGCCGACGCGGTAATCGGCGTAGACCTTGATCCAGTCGGCGCCGCGCCCGGCCTGTTCGCGCACCGCGGCGATCGCGGCATCCACGCCGCTGACCGGCTGCGCGCCGCTGGGCAGTTCGAGGTCGGGGCGGAAACCGCGCGGGCCGGGACCATAGCTGGACGTGGCGACGATGGCGCGGGTGGCCACGAACAGGCGCGGGCCTTCGACCAGGCCGTCGTCGATCGCCTTCTTCACCGAAACGTCGGCGAAGCCCGCGCCTTCGGTGCCGAGGTCGCGCAAGGTGGTGAAGCCGGCGAGCAGGGTGTCGCGCGCGTGCTTCGCCGCCATCAGCGTGCGGTAGGGTTCGGCTTCCTTCAGCACCTGGTCGTTCCAGGCGGCCTCGTCGTAGGGATGCAGGAACAGGTGCGAATGCGCGTCGATCAGCCCCGGCAGCAGGGTCGCGCCGGGCAGGGCGAGGCGTTGCGCGTCGCCGGCATCGAGCTGCGCGGCCGGGCCGACCGCGGCGATGGCGCCATCGCGCACCAGCACCGCCCAGCCGGCATGCGCGGCGTCGCCTTCGCCGGTCCAGACCCGGTCCGGCAGCAGCAGCCATGCGCCCTTGCCCTGCTGCGCCGGCGGCGATTGCGCCGAGGCGGCGCAGGCGACGAGCAGCGACAGCAACGCCAACGCGCGGATGCGGAACGACATGGCCGGACTCCCGGGGAACCTGCGGCGATTCTGCGTCAGAGTTCGCGCAAATAGAACGTGTTGCAGCCGCCGTGCCCGGTGGCGCCCATCGGCCCGTCGATGCGGCGGAAGCCGCTGCGCTGGTACAGGCGCATCGCCGCGTCCATGCCGCACAGCGTCTCGAGGTAGCAGCGGGCGAAGCCGGCCCCGCGCGCGGCGTCGAGGCAGCGCGACATCATCGCCGCGCCGGCGCCGAGGCCGCGCGCTTCGGGCAGGAAGTACATCTTGCGCAGCTCGCAGACGTCGTCGTCGCCGCCGGCGAGCGGGGCGATGCCCGCGCCGCCGAGCACCTTGTTGTCGCGTTCGAGCACGAAGTAGGCGTGGCGCGGGGCGGAATACGCGCGGCTCATCCAGTCCACTTCCGGGTCGTTGATCGCGAAGCCGTCGCCGGTCGCGCCGAATTCGGGCATCACCGCGCGGATGATCGCCGCCATCGCCGCATCGTCGGCGGGCGCGATCGGGCGGATGCAGGCGTTCGCCATCATCCGGCGCGGCGCTGTTCTTCGAGCAGGCGGTAGCCGAACTCGTCGGCGTGCAGGCCGGGCGAGAACAGGAAGCCCTGGCCGACCGGAACGCCCAGGCGCAGCAGGAACTCGCGTTGCGCCTCGGTCTCGATGCCTTCGGCGACCACGCCGAGGGCGAGGCTGCGGGCGATGCCGGAAACGGCCTGGCAGACCGCGATGTCGGAGGAATTGGCCGGCACGCCGGACACGAACAGCTGGCTGAGCTTGAGGCCGTGGATCGGCAGCCGGCGCAGGTAGTTGAGCGCGCTGTAGCCTTCGCCGAAATCGTCGATGGTCAGCACCACGCCGAGCGCGCGCAGTTCGGCGAAGGTGCGCAAGGTGTCGGGCGCGTCCTCGATCAGCACGCGTTCGGTGAACTCCAGTTCCAGCGCCGCGCCCGGCAGGCCGTATTCGCGCAGCATGTCGCGCACGGTCGCGGCGAGGTCCTCGCCGAGGAACTGGCGGTAGGAGACGTTGACCGCGATGCGCACGATGCCGAGCCCGGCGTCGCGCCAGCGCGCCGCCTGCAGGCAGGCTTCGCGCAGCACCCAGCGGCCGATGCGGATGATGTCGCCGGTGCTTTCGGCGTGGCCGATGAAATGGTCGGGGCGCATCTCGCCCAGTTGCTGGTTGCGCCAGCGGATCAGCGCCTCGGCGGCGACGATGCGGCCGTGGCGCAGGTCGACCTGCGGCTGGTAGACGAGGTGGAATTCGTTGTTGTCGGCGGCGCGGCGCAGCTGCGCCTCGAGCTTCAGCTTCTCCTGCTGCGATTGCACCAGCGCCGGGGTGAAGCGCTGGAAGCTGTTGCGCACGCGGCGCTTGCTGTCGTACATCGCCGCGTCCGCGTTCTGGATCAGCGCCTGCGGCCGTTGCCCGTCCTCGGGCGCGCAGGCGATGCCGATGCTGGCGGTGACCGGGAACTCCTCGCCGCCGAAGCGGAAGCCGTCGCTGAAGGCGTCGAGGATGCGCCCGGCGATGCGCTCGGGCAGGCCGGGATCGTCGCCGGCGTGGCAGAGCACGAGGAATTCGTCGCCGCCGAAGCGCGCGCACAGGCCTTCTGTGCCGGTGGCGTCGCGGATGCGCCGCGCCGCGGCGACCAGCAGCTCGTCGCCGGCGGCATGGCCGAGCACGTCGTTCACCGCCTTGAACCGGTCGAGGTCGATGTACAGCACCGCGACCGGATTCGAGGTCGGGTCGCCCATGCGCATCTCCAGCTCGCCGAGCACCGCGTCGCGGTTGAGCAGGCCGGTGAGCGGGTCGGTGCGCGCGAGCACGCGCAGGGTTTCCTCGTCCTGCTTGCGCTCGGTGATGTCCTGCAGCGTGCCGGTCATGTTGGTGCCGGCCGCGCTGGAATTCGCCTCGCCGATCACGCCGACCCAGAAGGTGCGGCCGTCGGCGCGGCTGCCCATGCATTCGATGGCGAAGCCGGCGCCGGACTCCGCGGCCTGCTGCAGCGCCCGCTGCAGCGCGCCGCGGTCGGGTTCGCGCAATGCGGCGAGCATGTCGCGCATGGTCGCCGGCGTCTCCGCCTGGCCGAGGATGCGCGCCGCCTCGTCGGTCAGGTACAGGCGATCGCTGCCCGATTCCCATTCCCAGCCGCCGATGCGGGCGAGGTCCTGGACGCGGTCGAACAGGCGGCTGTCGCGCTTGAGCGCGGTCACGTCGGTGAACATCGACAGCACCTGGTAGGGCTTGTCGGAACCGGGCCGGTACTGCGGCACGCAAGTGACCGACAACCACTTCAGCAAATCCTTGCCCGGGTTGTAGAACCCGAACACGGTGCTGTCGACGCGATTCCCGGTGCGTTGCGCGTAGGCCGCGGGCCGCAGTTCCTCGGGGACTTCGCGGCCGTCCTCGTCGAGGGTCAGCCATGCGTCGTTGTGCAGGGTTTCCTCGAACTCGAGCCGGGTATCGAGTTCGAGGATGCGCATCGCCGCCGCGTTGGCGTGGACGATGTCGCCGTTCGCGTCGCGGACGATGATGCCCTTGTCCACGGTTTCCATCAGTTCCCGGTAGCGCAACTCGGCCTCGGCGCGGGCGCTGAGGTCGCGGGCCACGGCGACGATGCAGTCGCGGTCGTCCTGCCGCAGCAGCGCCGAATGCACTTCCACCGGGAAGCGGCTGCCGTCGGCGCGCATGTTGGTGACTTCGATGACGTAGGTCTCGCCGCGCAGCAGCGTGTCCCAGACCGGCACCAGGTGGTCCTTGGGCAGGTCCGGGTTCAGCACTTCGATCGGCTTGCCGACGATGTCCTCGCGCGGGCGCTTGTACGCCTTCATGCCGGCCTTGTTGAGGTCGAGCACGATGCCGTCCCACGACAGCACGCTCACCGGGTCGGGCACCGCGTCGAGCAGGGCGCGGTACTTGTCGTGTTCCACCGACAAGGCGTCGCGCGCTTCGAGCAGCGACCGGCACACGTCGCCGAGCATGTCGCGGCAATGTTCCGGGAATTCGGGGTCGCAGCTGGCCGCTTCCAGCGCGGACAAGGTGGCGTCGAGCCGGGCGAGCAGCGCCGAGGTCGTTTCGGGCGCCGTCCTGGCGTTCACGCGGCCAAGGCCTTGCCGACCCGGCTGCCGGTGTCGCGTCCCAGCAATCCGGCGAGCCAGCGCCCGGTTTCGGCCAACGCGTCGAGGTCGATGCCGGTGCGGATGCCGAGGCCGTGCAGCATGTACACCACGTCCTCGCTGGCGACGTTACCGGTGGCGCCCTTCGCGTACGGGCAGCCGCCGGCGCCGGAGACCGCGCTGTCGACCACGGCGACGCCTTCCTCCAGGCAGGCCAGCACGTTGGCCAGCGCCTGCCCGTAGGTATCGTGGAAGTGCACGGCCAACGCCGGCATCGGCACTTCGCCGGCGACCGCCTTGAGCATCGCGCGCGCCCGTTCCGGCGTGCCGACGCCGATGGTGTCGCCGAGCGAGACTTCGTAGCAGCCCATTTCGAACAGGGAACGCGAAACCCGGACCACGTCGGCCAGCGGCACCCGGCCCTGGTAGGGGCAGCCGAGCACGGTGGAAACGTAGCCGCGCACGCGCACGCCGTCGGCGTTGGCGCGGGCGAGCACCGGGCGGAAACGCTCCAGCGACTGGTCGATGCCAGCGTTGGTGTTCTTCAGGTTGAACGCCTCGGACGCGGCGGTGAACACCGCGACTTCGCCCGCGCCGGCGGCGCGCGCGCGTTCGTAGCCCTGTTCGTTCGGCACCAGCACCGGGTAGGACACGCCGGGCTTGCGCGCGATGCCGGCCAGCACCTCGGCCGCGTCCGCCATCTGCGGCACCCATTTCGGGCTGACGAAGGCGGTGGCCTCGATGCTGCGCAGGCCGGTCGCGGACAGGCGGTCGATGAGCGCGATCTTGTTCGCGGTGCCGATGTCGAGCTTCTCGTTCTGCAGCCCGTCGCGCGGCCCGACCTCGACGATGCGTACTTCGGCGGGATAGGCCATGTCTACGCCTCCAGCGTCGCCAGCACCGCGTCGGCCTCGACGAATTCGCCCGCGGCCGCGCGCACTTCGGCGACGATGCCGTCGCGCGGCGATTTCAACGCGAGTTCCATCTTCATCGCCTCGATCACCAGCAGCACGTCCCCCGCCTTCACCGCGTCCCCGGGGCTGGCCTGGACCAGCACCACGCGGCCCGGCATCGGCGCGCGGATGCGAGGGTCGCTGCCGCCGCCGGCCTCGTCCTGCCGACGATACACCGCCTGCGCGCGCAGGCGCAGCCGCTGGCGCCCGTCGTGCACCCGCACGTCGTCGCCGCGCGAGGCGGCGAGGAAACGGTGCATCGCGCCGTCGATGCGCGCGCTCAGCGCGCCGTCCTCGAGCCGGGCGCCGGAGACCTCGTGGCCCGCGCCATCCGCCTTCGCGGGGTCGGGCAGTTCGATGCGGTAGTCGCCGCCATGGCCGTGGGCGACGAGTTCGAGGCGCCTGTCGCCGTCGGCGAAGGCGAGCCGGCGCGCGCCGCCGTGGCCCAGCCGCCAGCCGTCGGCGACGGCCCAGGGCGAGCCCGGATCGCCGCTGCGCGCGGCGTCCGCGCGGGCCTCGCGTTCCTGCGCGAGCAGGCGCACGGTCGCGGCGGCGAGCAGCAGCGTCGCATCGGGTTCGGGGGGCGCGAGGAATTCGTCGAGGTGGCGATCCAGGTAGCCGGTGTCGATGCTGCCCTCGACGATGGCCGGGTGGCGAACGAGCCGTTCGAGGAAGGCGATGTTCGACTTCGGCCCGACGATGTCGCATTCGGCCAGCGCATCGCGCAGGCGGGCGAGGGCGCGCGGCCGGTCTTCGTCCCAGACGATCAATTTCGCGATCATCGGGTCGTAGAAGATGGTGACGGTGTCGCCTTCGACCACGCCCGAATCGATCCGCACGTGGCGCGACGGCGCCGGCAGGCGCAGCGCCTGCAGCGTGCCCGAACCGGGCAGGAAGCCGGCGTCCGGGTCTTCCGCGTACAAGCGCACCTCGATCGCGTGTCCGTGCTGGACGATGTCGGCCTGCGCCAGCGGCAGCTTCTCGCCGGCGGCGATGCGCAGCTGCCATTCGACCAGGTCCAACCCGGTGACTTCCTCGGTCACCGGGTGCTCGACCTGCAGCCGGGTGTTGATTTCCATGAAGAAGAACTCGCCGCTCGGCGCGACGATGAACTCCACCGTACCGGCGTTGGCGTAATCGATGGCGTGCGCCGCCTGCACCGCGGCCGCGCCCATGCGCGCGCGCAATTCCGGCGTGAGGAACGGCGAGGGCGATTCCTCCAGCACCTTCTGGTAGCGGCGCTGCGCCGAGCATTCGCGTTCGTTGAGGTGGATCGCGCCGCCGTGCGCATCGCCGAACACCTGGATCTCGATGTGGCGCGGATGCTCGATGTAGCGTTCCAGCAGCACGCGGTCGCGGCCGAAGGCGTTCGCCGCCTCGCGCTGGCAGCTTTGCAGGTTGGCGGCGAATTCGCCCGCGTCGCGCACGATGCGCATGCCCTTGCCGCCGCCGCCGTGCGCGGCCTTGATCATCAGCGGATAGCCGATGCGGTCGGCTTCGCGCTGCAGGGTCTGCGGCGACTGGTCCTCGCCGGTGTAGCCCGGCACCACCGGCACGCCGGCCGCGGCCATCAAGTCCTTCGCGCCGGCCTTGCTGCCCATCTTGCGCATCGACGCGCCGGACGGGCCGATGAAGGCGATGCCGGCGGCCTGCACCGCGTCGGCGAAATCCGCGTTCTCGCTGAGGAAGCCGTAGCCCGGGTGGATCGCCTGCGCGCCGGTCTTCTTCGCCACCTCGATGATGGCGTCGCCGCGCAGGTAGCTGTCCTGCGGGCGCGGCCCGCCGATGCGGTGGGCTTCGTCGGCCAGGCGCACGTGCTGCGCGTCGGCGTCGGCGTCGGAGAACACCGCGACGGTGCGGATGCCCAGCTTGCGCGCGGTGCGGATCACGCGACAGGCGATTTCGCCGCGGTTGGCGATGAGGAGGGTATCGAACATGCGGGCAGGGCTCACAGGAAGGCGGCGACGATCAGGCTGAGGAAGGCGATGGCGATGCCGCTGATGTACAAGCGCAACGTACGACGGTAGCGCAGCAACGGGTCGCTGCCATCCGGCGGCGACAGCATGCGGAACAGCACCCGCAGCAGGATCGCCGCGCCGGTGAGGCAGCCGACGAACACCAACCAGTCGGCGGTGCCGATCAGCGAGAAGTCATCCTCGGATACCCACTGCGCGAGGAAGCCGACGAGGAAACCGAGGATGACGCCCAGCGACGTCACCAGCGGCTGGCGGTAGTCCTTGATTTCGAACGCGGCGGGCTCGGTCATCGGCGCGGGTCCTCGTGTGTCCATGCGGGCTGCTGCTGGGTGGCGCAATGCACGCTGCCGCCGCCGGCGGCGATGCCGTCCATGTCCAGGGCTTCGATCTTGCGCCCGGGGAATGCGCGCGCCAGCACCGACTGCGCACTGGCGTCGGCCGTGGCGTCGCCGAACTGCTGCATGACGATGGCACCGTTGCAGGCGTAGTAGCCGACGTAGCCCGCGGCGAAGTCATCGCTGCCACGCCAGCGCGGCCGCACCTGCGCCGGCGATTCCAGCGTGAGCACTTCCAGCTTGCGGCCCTTGGCATCGGTGGCCTTGCGCAGGATTTCCAGATGCGCGCGGGTGACGCCGTAATCGTCGAAGCCCGGGTCCTGTTCCAGCCCCGCGATCACCACGCCGGGGCGGGCGAAACGGGCGTAGAAATCGGTATGGCCGTCGGTGATGTCGCGGCCCTTGATGCCGGGCAGCCAGAGGATCTTGTCCAGCCCCAGCAGCGGCATCAGCCGGTCTTCGAACTGCGCCTTGCCCATGCCCGGGTTGCGGTTGCGGTTGAGCGTGCAGCTCTCGGTGACGATCGCGGTGCCTTCGCCGTCCACCTCGATGCAGCCGCCTTCCATCACGAACTTCGCGTGCAGCCGCTCGACCTTGGCCTGGCGCGCGACGAAGGCGGCGACCCTGTC
>JBGAHT010000067.1:0-11389 GCA_044226035.1 Thermomonas sp.
CACCCTCTCCCGCAAAGGGGAGAGGGTTTTCCCCGCACATTCATCCGTTCCGCGACACAATCCCCGCCAAGCGCAAGTTCCTGATTGCCGCCCTGCTGTTCCCGCTCTCCGCCTGCACCTGGGTGCACATGGCCCCGGGCGCGAGCGCGGTGCGGGTGCTCGCGGCCGGCGCCGCGCCGGCGAACTGCGCCAACCGCGGCGAGGTCGAGGTCTCGGTCAAGGACAGCCTGGGCCCGTACGAACGCAACCCGCTGCGGGTCCGCGACGAGCTGGAAACCCTGGCCCGCAACGAAACCCCGGGCCTGGGCGGGGACAGCGTGCAGCCGCTGGACGGGCCCGAGGACGGCCGCCAGCGCTTCGCGGTCTGGCGCTGCCGCGGCTGAATCGCGACGATTTCGGCAACAGGAGCGGCCCCGGAGGCGTATCCTGTGCGGTTTCCGCCGCTTCACGGTCACGCCCCATGCTGTTCCAGCACGTCGCCATCGCCGGTCTCGCCCACATCGACGCCCCGCGTCGCCTGAGTTCGGACGAGATCAACGCCCGCCTCAAGCCCACCCTCGACCGCCTCGGGATCAAGACCGACGTGCTCAAGGACATCGCCGGCATCCACGCCCGGCACCTGTGGGACGAGGGCGTGCAGGCTTCCGACGCGGCGACCCTGGCCGGGGTCAAGGCGCTGGCCGACGCCGGCATCGACCCGGACAAGGTCGGCCTGCTGGTCAACACCTCGGTCAGCCGCGACTACCTCGAGCCGTCCACGGCCTCGATCGTCTCCGGCAACCTCGGCCTGCCCGACACCTGCCAGAACTTCGACGTCGCCAACGCCTGCCTGGCCTTCCTCAACGGCATGGACATCGCCAGCCGCATGATCGAGCGCGGCGAGATCGAATACGCGCTGGTGGTCGACGGCGAAACCGCCGACCTCGCCTACGAGAAGACCATCGAGCGCCTGTTGAACGGCGATGCCACCGAGGACCAGTTCAAGAACGAACTCGCCACGCTCACGCTCGGTTCCGGCGCCGCGGCGATGGTGCTGGCCCGCGCCGAACTCGCGCCGGGCGCGCCGCGCTACCGCGGCGGCGTCACCCGCGCCGCGACCGAGTGGAACAAGCTGTGCCGCGGCAACCTCGACCGCATGGTCACCGACACCCGCATGCTGCTGATCGAGGGCCTCAAGCTCGCGCAGAAGACCTTCGTCGCCGCCAAGCAGGCGCTGGGCTGGGTGGTGGAGGAAATGGACGAGTTCGTCATCCACCAGGTCAGCCAGGTGCACACGGCCGCGTTCGTGAAGGCCTTCGGCATCGACCCGAAGAAGGTGCTGACCATCTTCGGCGAGCACGGCAACATCGGCCCGGCCTCGGTGCCGATCGTGCTCAGCAAGCTGCGCGAGATGGGCCGCCTGAAGAAGGGCAACCGCATCGCGTTGCTCGGCATCGGCTCGGGCCTGAACTGCTCCATGGCCGAAGTGGTGTGGTGAGCCGCCGCGCGCGATGACGGAAACCGCGACGCCGGGCGTCCCGGCCTGCCCGCAATGCGCGTCCGCCTACGCCTATGCCGACGGTGCGCTGCTGGTGTGCCCGGAATGCGGCCACGAATGGGCGCCGGACGAAGCCTCGGCCGACAGCGATGCGTCCGAAGTGCGCGACGCGGTCGGCAACCTGCTCGCCGACGGCGACAGCGTCACGGTGGTGAAGGACCTGAAGGTGAAGGGCGCGTCGAACGCGTTGAAGGTCGGCACCCGGATCAAGGGCATCCGCCTGGTCGATGGCGCCGACGGCCACAACATCGACTGCAGGATCGACGGCTTCGGCGCGATGCGGCTGAAATCCGAATTCGTGAAGAAGGCGTAGGAGCGCATTGCACAGCCATTCGGCTGTCGAAGGCGGCGGGGCGCGACATGCCCCGGATCGCGCACGAACGCCCGCACCTACAATGACGCGATGAACTTCCCCGATTACCCCTTCGCCCCGAACCGTTTCGAGGTTCGCCCCGGCATCGCCATGTCCTTCCTCGACGAAGGCCCGCGCGACGGCGAAGTCATCGTCATGCTGCACGGCAATCCGTCGTGGAGCTATTACTGGCGCCACCTCGTGCTCGGCCTGCGCGATCGCTATCGCTGCATCGTGCCCGACCACGTCGGCATGGGCCTGAGCGACAAGCCCGGCGACGCGCGCTACGCGTACACGCTGCAGTCGCGGATCGACGACCTCGACGCGCTGCTGCGGCACCTCGGCATCGATGGCCCGGTCACGCTCGCGGTGCACGACTGGGGCGGCGCGATCGGCTTCGGCTGGGCGCTGCGCGATCCGTCGCGGGTAAAACGACTGGTGATCACCAATACCGGCGCGTTCCCGCTGCCGGCGGCGAAGCGGTTTCCGAAACGCATCGCGATGGGCCGCGATTCGCGCCTCGGCGGCTGGCTGATCCGCCGCTTCAATCTGTTCGCGCGCGGCGCCGCGCGCTTCGGCACCGAACGCCGGTTGCCGAAGGACGTGCGCGACGCCTACAGCAGCGTCTATGACGGCTGGGACAAGGCGATTTCCACCCTGCGCTTCATGCAGGACATCCCGCTGGGCGAAGGCGATGCGGCGTGGCCGCTGGTGAAGGCGATGCAGGCGGCGTTGCCCGGCTACGCGGATCGCCCGGCCTTCATCGGCTGGGGGCTGGAGGATTTCGTGTTCGACCGGCATTTCCTCTACGCGTTCCGCGCGGCGCTGCCCGACGCGGTAACGCACGTCTTCGCGGACGCCAACCATTACGTGCTCGAGGACAAGCACGAAGTGCTGGTGCCGGAAATCCGCGCCTTCCTCGACGCGAACCCGGTCTGACCCCTCTCCCGGCGCTGGTCAGCCCCAATCCTCCGGCGCCAGCGGCCGCAGTCCGTGCACGGCGCGCGCGCGGTCGCATTGCAGGCTGGGCTGGCCGTGTTCCCACGCCGGCTGCAATTCGCGGCAGGGGCTGGGTCGTTGCGCGTAGACCGTGCAGTCCGCCGCGACCCCGACCTCGCCGCGCAGCGCGGCGCAATGCGGACGCTTCGCCCAGGTGCCGCGCATCGCCAGCCGGTGCGCGTCCAGGCGTTCGGTGAGGTTCGCGGGCAGGCCGGCGCTGTCCGCGCCCGGTGCGGTTTCGGACCAGTGGAAGGCGACGACGAAGGCCGCGCAGCAGGCGCCGCAGGAAAGGCAGGGATGTGTGCCGGGCATGCGCCATTGTCGGCGACAATGGCGGCATGAGCGAACCGTGCAACATCGCCGCCGCCCTGCCGCGCCTCGCGCGCGAACGCCCGGCGCAGGTCGCGATGCGCTGCCCCGGCCGCGGCGGCCGCTACGGCGTCGCGCTCACCTGCGCGCAGCTCGACGCGCGCAGCGACGCCATCGCCGCGGGACTGGCCATGCGCGGCATCGTGCGCGGCACGCGCACCGTGGTGATGGTGCGGCCGACGCCGGAATTCTTCCTCGCCATGTTCGCGCTGTTCAAGGCCGGCGCGGTGCCGGTGCTGGTCGATCCGGGCATCGACAAGCGCGCACTGAAGCAATGCCTGGACGAAGCGCAAGCGGACGCCTTCATCGGCATCCCGCTGGCGATGCTAGCGAAGGCGCTGCTCGGCTGGGCGAAATCGGCGCGAACCAACATCACCACCGGATCGCGCGCGTTGCTCGCCGACGCGACGCTTGCCGACATCGAACGCGATGGCGCGAATGCCCCCTCGCAACTCGCCAACACGCAGCCGGACGACGTCGCCGCGATCCTGTTCACCAGCGGCAGCACCGGCGTGCCCAAGGGCGTGGTGTACCGGCACCGGCATTTCGTCGCGCAGATCGCGATGTTGCGCGACGCATTCGGCATCGAAGCCGGTGGCATCGACCTGCCGACGTTCCCGCCGTTCGCGCTGTTCGATCCCGCGCTCGGCCTGACCTCGATCATCCCGGACATGGATCCGACCCGTCCGGCGCGCGCGAACCCGCGCAAGCTGCACGCGGCGATCGAGCGCTTCGGCGTCGACCAGCTGTTCGGTTCGCCCGCGCTGATGCGCGTCCTCGCCGAGCACGGCGCCGCATTGCCGACCGTCAAGCGCGCGACCAGCGCCGGCGCGCCGGTGCCGCCGGGCGTGGTCGCGAAGATGCTGCAACTGCTGCCGGACGACGCGCGGTTCTGGACGCCCTACGGCGCGACCGAATGCCTGCCGGTGGCGGCGATCGAAGGCCGTGAACTGCTGTCCCTGCGCGAGCGCACCGAAGCCGGCGCCGGCACCTGCGTTGGCCGGCCGGTGCCGCCGAACGAGGTGCGCATCATCCGCATCGGCGACGAGGCGATCGCCGAATGGAGCGAGGCGCTGCTGGTCGGCGCGGGACAGGTGGGCGAAATCACCGTCGCCGGCCCGAGCGCGACCGATGCGTACTGGAACCGCGACGCGCAGACGCGACTGGCGAAAATCCGCGAAGCCTTGCCCGACGGCGGCGAACGCATCGTGCACCGCATGGGCGACCTGGGCTGGTTCGATGGCGAGGGCCGGTTGTGGTTCTGCGGGCGCAAGTCGCAGCGCGTGGTCGTCGACGCGAGCACGACGTTGTGCACGGAACAGGTCGAACCGGTGTTCAACGCGCATCCGGACGTCGCGCGCAGCGCGCTGGTGGGCGTGCCGCGCGCGGCGGGGGAAAAGCGCCTCGAACTGTCGCGCGGCGGCGATGGCGCGCTGCGCCATGCGGCGCATGCGGCCGGGCAGCGGCCGCTGCTGTGCGTGGAATTGCGGCGCGGCGTGGATGCGAAGGAATGGCCGCGCATCGCCGGCGAATTGCGCCATCTCGCCGACGGCCTGGTGCATACCGCGAAGGTGGAGGGCTTCCTGCGCTATCCGAAGCCATTCCCGGTCGACATCCGCCACAACGCCAAGATCGGGCGCGAGAAGCTCGCGGCGTGGGCGGCGAAGAATTTATCTCCCTCCCTTCCGCCGCAGGCGAAGGGGAGGGTCGGGGAGGGGTAGCTCTTGGACGCAATGCGACTGCGAGCACGTGAACTCCGCAACGATGCGACCGATGCGGAACGGCATCTCTGGCGATATTTGAAATTGCGGCAACTTGCCGGCTTGAGGTTTCGCAGACAGGTACCGATCGGGCCTTATGTCGCGGATTTCCTGTGTCCGCAGGCCAGATTGATCGTCGAGCTCGATGGTGGGCAGCACGTCGAGCGGATCGACGCAGACGAGGCGCGCACGCGCGTTCTGGTTGACCTCGGATATCGCGTGCTGCGCTATTGGAACGACGACGCACTGCTGCGGACGCAGGATGTGCTCGACGACATCTTGCGCTATGCGAACAGCACCCCTCCCCAGCCCTCCCCTTCGCTACGCGAAAGGGAGGGTGAATGAAGATCCTCGTGACAGGCGGTGGCGGATTTTTAGGCCAGGCCCTGTGCCGCGGCCTGGTCGAGCGCGGGCATGAAGTCGCGAGCTTCAACCGCGGCCACTATCCGGCGCTCGATGCGCACGGCGTCGAACAACTGCGTGGCGACCTCGCCGACCGCGAGGCGGTGCTGGCCGCGTTCGCCGGCTTCGACGCCGTGTTCCACAACGCGGCCAAGGCCGGCGCCTGGGGTTCCTACGACAGCTATCACTCGGCGAACGTGGTCGGCACGCGCAATGTGCTCGATGCCTGCCGCGCGCACGGCATCGGCCGGCTCGTGTACACCTCGACGCCGAGCGTGACCCATCGCGCCACGCATCCGGTCGAAGGCGGTACCGCGGACACGGTTCCCTATGGCGAAGGCTTCAAGGCCCCGTACGCGGCGACCAAGGCGATCGCCGAACAGGCGGTGCTGGCCGCGAACGACGCCAACCTCGCCGTGGTCGCGCTGCGCCCGCGCCTGATCTGGGGCCCGGGCGATGCGCAGATCCTGCCGCGCCTGGTCGAACGCGCGCGGTCCGGACGCCTGCGCATCGTCGGCAGCGGCGACAACAAGGTCGATTGCACCTACATCGACAACGCCGCGCAGGCGCATTTCGATGCGTTCGACCATCTCGCCCCGGGCGCGGCTTGCGCCGGCAAGGCCTACTTCGTTTCGAACGGCGAGCCGTGGCCGATGCGCGAGTTGTTGAACGCGCTGCTGCGCGCCGCCGGCGCGCCGGAAGTGCGCAAGACCCTGCCGTTCGGCGCCGCGTACGCGGTCGGCGCGGCGTGCGAAGGCCTGTGGCACGTGCTGCCGCTGAAGGGCGAACCGCCGATGACCCGTTTCCTCGCCGAACAGCTGGCGACCGCGCACTGGTATTCGATGGAACCGGCGCGGCGCGATTTCGGCTACGTGCCGAAGGTCTCGATGGCCGAGGGCATGGACAGGCTGCGCGCCTGGTTCGGGCGATAAAAAGTCACCGTTCGTGGTGAGCCTGTCGAACCACGGACGGCGGGTCTGCTTATCCTTCGACAGGCTCAGGACGAACGGGTTCCTTTCCCACCCTACAATGTCCGCATGAGTTCGACCCCGTTCAACTGGAAGCAACCGGCCGGGCGCGCGCTGGAAGCCGCGCTCAACCGCGCGCTCGCGCTCGATCCGGATGCGCGCGCGTCGCTGCGCGCGCTGGACGGACGCCGCGTCGCGCTGAAGGTCGAGTCGCCGCCGCTGGCGCTGGAAGTGCGGGTCGAGGGCGACGCGTTGCGGGTCGGCCCGCTCGATCCCGGACGCGAACCCGACCTGGGCGTGCGCGGCACGCTGGCCGGCCTGCTCGGGCAGTTGCCGATGTTCCGTCGCGACGACGCGCCGCCGGTGGGCAAGCTGCGGATCGAGGGCGACGCCGAACTCGCGCGGCGCTTGCAGCAGCTCGCGCGGAATTTCGATCCGGACTGGCAGCGGCCGTTCGCCGCGGTGTTCGGCGATGTCGTCGGCGTGCAGGTGGCGAACGCGTTCGCCACCGCGCTGAGGCAGGCGCGCGATCTCGCCGCCAACGGCGCGGAAACCCTCGCCGAATACGTGACCGAGGAAGGCCGCGACGTGGTGCCGAAGGCCGAACTCGATGCCTTCCACGACGACGTTGACGCGCTGCGCGACGATGTCGAGCGCCTCGCCTCGCGCATCGCGCGGCTGCAACGCACGGGTGGCCGCGCATGAGGCCCGCGCTGCGCGCGATCCGCATCGGCCGGGTGCTGCTGCGCTACCGGCTCGACGACCTCGCCGACGGCACGCCGGCCGAGCGCTGGCTGCGGCTCGCGCGCCCCTTCGTGCCGAGCGCGCCGAAGGACATCGCCGCGTTGCCGCGCGGCGCGCGCCTGCGCCTGGCGCTGCAGGAACTCGGGCCGATCTTCGTCAAGTTCGGGCAGATCCTGTCCACGCGCCGCGACCTCGTCCCCGAGGACATCGCGGTCGAGCTCGCGCTGCTGCAGGACCAGGTCGCCCCGTTCGACGGCGACACCGCGCGCACGCTGGTGGAAGCCGCGCTCGGCCGCCCGGTGACCGAGGCGTTCGCCTCGTTCGATACCGAACCGCTGGCCTCGGCGAGCATCGCCCAGGTGCACGCGGCGACCATGCCCGACGGGCGCGAGGTGGTGGTGAAGGTGCTTCGCCCCGGCATCGAGCGGCAGATCGCCGCCGACGTGTCGTTGCTGAAGTGGATCGCCGGCATCGTCGACCGCACCCATCCCAACGCGGACAAGATCCGCCCGCGCGAGGTCGTCGCCGAGGTCGAGAACACCCTCGCCGCCGAACTCGACCTGCAGCGCGAGGCCGCGAACGCCTCGGTGCTGCGCCGCAACTGGTCCGGTTCGGGCGACCTGTACGTGCCCGAGCCGATCTGGTCGCACACCGCGCAGCGCGCGATGACGATGGAACGCGTGCGCGGCATCCCCAGCGACGACATCGCCGCGCTGGACAGGGCCGGCATCGACCGCAAGGCGCTCGCGGCCAAGGGCGTGCGCGTGTTCTACCAGCAGGTGTTCCGCGACAACTTCTTCCACGCCGACGCGCACGCCGGCAACATCTGGGTCGACCCGGACCCGGCGCGCCGGTCCGACCCGCGCTTCATCGCGCTCGACTTCGGCATCGTCGGCCAGCTCTCCAGCGAGGACCAGTACTACCTCGCCGAGAACTTCATGGCGATCTTCCAGCGCGACTACCGCCGCATCGCCGAACTGCACGTGCAGGCCGGCTGGATGCCGTCGCACATCCGCATCGACGAACTCGAGGCCGCCGCGCGCGCGGTGTGCGAGCCGTACTTCACCCGCCCGCTGTCGGAGATCTCGCTCGCCGAGGTGCTGGTGAAGCTGTTCCGCACCGCGCAGCGCTACGAACTCACCCTGCAGCCGCAATTGATCCTGTTGCAGAAGACGCTGCTCAACATCGAGGGCGTCGGCCGCCAGCTCGACCCGCAGATCGACATCTGGGCGGTGGCGAAGCCCGTTCTCGAAAAAATCCTGGTCGAACGCTACAGCCCGCAGCGCCTGCTCGGCGAGTTCCGCAAGCGCCTGCCGGAAATGGTGACGCACGCGCCGGACATGCCGCAGCTGCTGCACGCCTGGCTGCAGCAGCAGGTGGAGGGCAAGCACGAACTGGCGATGCGCTCGCGCGACGTGCGCGAGGTCGCGCAGCAACTGGCGGGGATGCAGCGGCGGATCGTGGCCGCGATCCTCGGCGTCGGCCTGCTGGTCGTGGCCGCGGTGCTGTACGCGCTCGAAGCCGGCGGCCCGCACTGGCTGGGCGCGCCGGTCTCGACCTGGATCGCAGGCCTCGGCGGGCTGTGGGCGCTGCTCGCGGCGTGGCCGCGACGCTAGCGGCATTCGCGGACTCTCCTGGGCCGGCCTAGGCGGCGAGCGGTTCCTGCTCCACGCACAACAGGCGACTCTCCGCGTCCGACAGCGCGACGTCGAGCAGGCCGCAGTGGTGCGGCGCCGGCGCGCCGGGATTCGCCTGCCTGAGGAAATGGCGGCAGTCCAGGCAGGCGCCGAAGGCGCGCCCGCCGTTGCGCGCGATCGAGCCGTGCAGGCTGCGTTGCAGCAGGCGGCGAAGGCGCGCGACCTCGGCGCCGAGCGAAGCGTCCATGTCCGCGGCCATGGCCAGCAGCGGGTCGCGCTGCGCGGCCTTGCGCCCGCGCGCGGTGAGGGCGAAATCCACCGAGCGCCCGTCGCGCGGGTTGTCCTCGCGCTGCAGGTAGCCCTTGTCCTCGAGCGCGGCCAGCGTGCGCGAGACGGTGCCGCGGGTCGACGCGAGGTAATCCGCGACCGCGGCCGGCGTGCGCGAATAGCGATTGGCGCGCGCGAGGTAGCGCAACGCCTCCCATTGCGCGGCGTTGAGCGGGTCGGGCGTGGCGTCCAGCCGCGCCAGCCGCTCCAGGCGGTCGACCAGGCGCGCGGCTTCCAGCGCGTCGGTGGAGGGGGCGTTCATGGTTGCTACTCAAAACCATATTGACACGGTCGTCAAGCTTCCTTAAGGTAGTTGCTACTGGCAATCAAACGGAGGTGTGCGATGAACGCTTCGATCCCCGGCTATCGCCTCGGCGACGCCAGCCTGCCCGCTTCGACCCTCGGCCAGCGGGACCTGGCGGAACTCAAGGCTTCGCTGCTGTTCGGCGACGCGGACGTGGCCGCATTGCGGCGCGCGCACGCGGTGGTGGAAGGCCAGGTCGAGGCGATCCTCGACGTGTGGTACGGCTTCGTCGGCGCCACGCCGCACCTGCTGGCCTATTTCAGCGATCCCGCCTCGGGCCAGCCGGACGGGCACTACCTGGCGGCGGTGCGCCAGCGCTTCGGGCAGTGGATCCTCGATACCTGCGCCGCCGACTACGACGACGCATGGCTGGCGTGGCAGGCGGAAATCGGCCGCCGCCACCATCGCGTGGGCAAGAACCGCACCGACGGCGCGCGCGCGGCGCCGATCGTGCACCTGCGGGACCTGCTCGCGCTGGTCGTGCCGATCTCGCACACGATGAAGCCGTTCCTCGCCAACCGCGGCGCTTCGGCGGAAGAGGTCGAGGCGATGCATGCGGCGTGGACCAAGGCGGTGCTGCTGCAGGCGATCCTGTGGTCGCAGCCGTACGTCATCGAAGGCGATTTCTGATGCCGGCACCGGCACCGGCGCCGGAATGGCGGGTGCGCGAATGGCTCAACGCCGAGGCGCCGTTGTCGCTGGCATCGCTGCGCGGCAAGGTCGTGCTGCTCGAGGCGTTCCAGATGCTGTGCCCGGGCTGCGTGGGCCACGGCATCCCGCAGGCCTTGCGCGCGCGCCAGGCGTTCCCGGAGGACGCGCTGGCGGTGGTCGGCCTGCACACGGTGTTCGAACACCACGCGGCGCAGGGCGGCGCGGTCGCGCTGGAGGCGTTCCTGCACGAGAACCGCGTGCGCTTCCCGGTCGGCATCGACGCCCACGCCGACGGCGATCCAGTGCCGCTGACGATGCGCGCCTACGCGATGCAGGGCACGCCGACGCTGCTGCTCTACGACCGCGGCGGACGCCTGCGCCTGCAGCGGTTCGGCGCGATGGAGGACATGGCGCTGGGTGCGGCGATCGCGACCCTGGCCGCCGAACCCGCGGGCTGAAGCCGCCGCCGGTTCGCCGCGGCCGCGCGACCGGCGACAATGCGCCGGGAATGCCTCCGCAACCGCCACTGCCGGTGCTGCACGTCGACGATGCCTTCGCCATCGTCGACAAACCCGCGGGCCTGATGGCGCACGACAGCGCGCTGGCGCGCGGCGAAACCGATTTCGCCGCCGATCGCCTGCGCGAGCAGTTCGGCAAGCCGATCTTCCTCGTGCACCGGCTCGACCGCGCGACCAGCGGCTGCCTGCTGCTGGCGTTCGACCGCGACACCGCCGCCGCGCTCGGCCAGTTGCTGATGGCGCGCGACGTCGAAAAGGACTACCTCGCGGTGTGCCGCGGCTGGCCAGCGCAGGAACGCTTCGCCATCGACCATCCGCTCGACGGCGGCCCGGGCAAGCCGCAGAAGAAGCCCGCGCTCACCGAATTCGAACGCCTCGCCACCTGCGAACTCGACCTGCCCTCGGCGGGGTTCGCGACCTCGCGCTACGCGCTGCTGCGCGCGCGGCCACAGACCGGGCGTTTCCGCCAGATCCGCCGCCACCTCAAGCACGCCTCGCACCACCTGATCGGCGACACCAGCCACGGCGACGGCCGCCACAACCGCCAGTTCCGGATGCTCGGCATCCACCGCATGCTGCTCCACGCCGAACGGCTGGCGTTCGCGCATCCCGAGGACGGCCGCCGGATCGTGGCGACCGCGTCGCCGGAGGGCGAATTCGCGAAGGCGCTGGCGCTGTTCGCGCCGCCGGCCGGTTGAGCCGCGGGGTCAGCGGCGCTCGGGCGCGGCCTTGACGTCGTCGTGCAGTTCGCGCTCGAAGTCGCGCTGCATGCGGTCGACCGTCTCTTCGATCATCGGCCGCATTTCGTCGGTGGCGAGCTG
>JBGAHT010000068.1:0-11225 GCA_044226035.1 Thermomonas sp.
TGGCGCAACCATGCCGCGCTCACCGAACAGGCGGATACGGGCGGACGCTCGGATTTCGTCCTGCACGACTACGAGATCATCGCGCTCGACAAGGACGGCAAGGAGGCCTTCACCCTGCTCGGCCCGCTGCTGCGCGAAACCCCGGGCAAGAAGACCATGGAGATGCAGACGCCGCTGTTCCTCATTCCCGATCCCAAGGGCCTGCACTGGACGGTGCAATCCAGGCTGGGCTGGGTGAGCGAGGACCGCGAGCACATCCGTCTCACCGGCAACGTGCGCGCGATCGGCCCGCGCAACGTGCCGCAACCGGCGAAAATCGCCACCCAGCAGCTGAACGTTTACCCGAAGACCAAGCTCGCCGCGGCGCCGGGCGCGGTGACCATCACCCAACCCGGCTCTATACTGCGCGGCCACGGCCTGGTGGTGAACCTCGCCAACAAGCATTACGAACTCAAGTCCCAGGTCCGCGCCCGCTATGTCCGTTCGCCCCGCTAGCCTGCTGCTCGCCATCGTGCTCGGCGCGTCCTGCGCCGGGCCCGCGGCCGCGCGTTCGAGCGACCGCCAGCAACCGATGGACATCCAGGCCGGGCACCAGACGGGCACGGTCGATTACAGCCAGCCCACCACGCTCTCGGGCGGCGTGAAGATCGTGCAGGGCACGCTCAATATCGATGCCGATCGCGCGGTGATCTCGTTCAAGGACGGCGAAGCGTCGCAAGCGGTGCTGACCGGCAACCAGGCCGTGCTCAGGCAGCAGATGGACAACGGCACGCCGATGACGGCCAGGGCCGACCGCATCGACTACGACATGCTCGCCGACGTCGTGGTGCTCATCGGCAACTACACCGTGACCACCCAGCGCGGAAGCACCAGCGGCCAGCGCCTCACCTACAACCTCAAGTCCGGCCAGGTGGACAGCGGCGGCGAGGACGGCGGCCGGGTCAAGATGCGCATCCTGCCGAAGTCCCAACGGACGCAGAACTGATGCTGGTCGCGCAGGGCTTGCGCAAGCGTTACAAGTCGCGCGAGGTGGTGCGCGATTTCGGCCTGACCCTGGATGCCGGCGAAGTGGTCGGCCTGCTCGGCCCCAACGGCGCCGGCAAGACCACCTGCTTCTACATGATCGTCGGCCTGGTGCCGGCCGACGCCGGCCGCATCGAACTGCACGGCCGCGACATCACCACCGAGCCGATGTACCGGCGCGCCAAGCTCGGCGTCGGCTACCTGCCGCAGGAACCCTCGGTGTTCCGCAAGCTCAGCGTCGCCGACAACCTGCGCCTGGTGCTGGAATTGCGCCCGGACCTGGACCGCGCCGGCCGCGAACGCGAACTCGCCGGGCTGATGGACGAACTGCAGGTGGCGCACGTCGCCGACCAGCTCGGCGCCAGCCTGTCCGGCGGCGAGCGGCGCCGGGTCGAGATCGCGCGCGCGCTCGCGGCGAAGCCGCAGCTGATGCTGCTCGACGAGCCGTTCGCCGGCGTCGACCCGATTTCGGTCGGCGAGATCCAGCGCATCATCCAGCACCTCAAGAACCGCGGCATCGGCGTGCTCATCACCGACCACAACGTCCGCGAAACCCTCGGCATCTGCGACCGCGCCTACATCCTCAACGAGGGCGCGGTGCTGGCGCAGGGCACGCCCGACACGGTACTGGCGGACCCGGAAGTGCGCCGGGTCTACCTCGGCGAAGGATTCCGCCTCTGAGGCAACCGGGCCGCGTCCCGGCCTAGAATGGTCCCGAACCGCGCGTTCATGGGGAACCCGGCCGACCATTCGCATGAAGGCACGCCTGCAAACCTCGCTCGGCCAGCACCTGGTGCTCACGCCCCAGTTGCGGCAAAGCCTGCATTTCCTGCAGCTGTCCGCGCACGAACTCGAAGCCGAACTGGCCGAGGCGGTGGAATCCAACCCGCTGCTGGACTGGGCCGAGGCCGCGCCCGCGCCGGCCGACGCCGCGCAGGACGCACCCGACCCGCCGGACCCGGGCGAGGATCGCCACGAGGCGGAACCGGCGGTCGAATGGGAACGCGGCGAGGAATGGCCGACGTCCGGTTCGCGCGCCGGCGGCGACGGCGACGACCAGGACGCCGCCGAACGCGTGGCCGCGGGCGAAACCCTGCACGACTACCTGCAATGGCAGCTGCAACTCTCGCAGCTGTCGCCGCGCCAGCTGCGCATCGGCCTGGCCCTGGTCGACGCGATCGACGACGACGGCTACCTGCGCGAAACGCCCGAGGCGATTTCCGCGGCGCTGCGCCCGGACCTGGTCGCCGACGCCGACGAGGTGCTGGCGGTGCTGCGCCAGTTGCAGCGGCTCGATCCGCCCGGGGTGGGCGCGCGCGACCTGGGCGAATGCCTGGCCCTGCAGCTCGATGCCCTGCCGCCGTCGACCGCCGGGCGCGAACTCGCGCTGCGGATCGCGGCCGGGGCGATCGAGCGCCTGCCCAAGGTCGGCCGCGACGGGCTCGCGCGCGAACTGCTGGTGCCGGCGGAGGACATCGACGAGGCGCTCCACTTGCTGCGTTCGCTCGATCCGCGCCCCGGAGCGCGCCACGGCGACCTCGCGATGGATACCTACATCGTTCCCGACTGCAGCATCCGCCGCCGCAACGGGGTCTGGGAAGTCGCGCTCGCCAACCAGCCGTGGTCGCGGCTGGGCATCCACCAGGGCTACGAACGCATGCTGCAGCACGCCGCCGGCGAGGACGCCAGCTACCTGCGCAACCGCCTGCAGGAAGCGCGCTGGCTGCTCAAGAACCTGCAGGCGCGCGGCGACACCCTGCTCAAGGTCGTGCGCTGCGTGGTGCGCCAGCAATCGGGCTTCCTCGAATTCGGGCCGCAGGCGCTGCGCCCGCTCACGCTGCGCCAGGTCGCGGCCGAGATCGGCGTGCACGAATCCACCGTTTCGCGCGCCATCGCGCGCAAGTACGCGCACACCCCGCGCGGCACCATCCCGCTGCGCACGTTCTTCGCCTCCGGCGTGGAGGCCGAGGACGGCGGCGAGGCCTCCAGCACCGCGATCCAGGCCATGATCCGGCAGTTGGTGTCGGCCGAGGATCCGCGCAAGCCGCTGTCCGACGCGCGGCTGGCGGAAATGCTCAAGGCCGGCGGCGTGCCGGTGGCGCGGCGCACCGTGGCAAAATACCGCGAGGCGCTGCGCATTCCGTCATCGCACGAACGCGTGCGCCTGGGTTGAAGGGCCAGCGCCGGCGGCAACGAATTTTTCACCCACGGCCGCGGCGCGAAGCGCCATGCTGTGGCCACCGAAGAGCAGCAGGAGGGAATGCATGCGCATCGAAACCCATGGCCAGCAGATCGAAGTGACCCCGGCCCTGCGCGACTACATCGAGACCAAGCTCGCGCGCCTTTCCCGCCATTTCGACCAACCGCTCGAAGTCCGCACCCAACTCAGCCTCGACAAGCCCGAGCACAAGGCCGAGGCCACCGTGAACGTCTCCGGCCGCACCCTGCACGCCGACGCCAACGCCGTCGACATGTACGCCGCCATCGACCGCCTCGCCGACAAGCTCGACCGGCTGCTGGTCAAGCACAAGGAAAAGCTGGTCGACCAATACCACGGCGCCGGCCAGCGCGGCGACGCCGGCTGAGCGGAGGATGGCGCTCGCGTCGCTGCTCGCCGTCGACCGCATCGCCTGCCTGGATGATGCCGGCGACCGCGACGAAGTCCTGGAAGCCGCCGCGCGCCTGATCGCCGCGGGCACCGACGTCTCCGCCGGCGACGTGGCCGACGGCCTGCGCCGGCGCGAACGCATGGGCAGCACCGCCATCGGCGACGGCGTCGCCATTCCGCACGGCCGCGGCGCGGCGTTCCCGCAGGCGCGCGCCGCGTTCCTGCGTTTGCGCCCGGGCGTGGCCTTCGACGCCGCCGACGGCGCGCCGGTCGACCTGGTGTTCGCGATGGCGGTGCCCGAGGGCATGCAGCAGGAATACCTGCAGTGGCTGTCGGAACTGGCCGAACGCTTCGCCGACGCGTCCTTCCGCGACGCCTTGCGCGGCGCGGCCGACGCCGGCGCGCTGCACGCCGCGCTGCGCGATTCGGGCATGGCCGCATGAACGCACGCATCAGCGCGCGCGAATTGTTCGAGCAGCTCGGCGAACGCCTGTCGCTGCGCTGGATCGCCGGCGAACGCGGCGGCGAACGCGTGCTGGAGGCGGTCGAGACCGTCGCCCGGCGCCCGTCGCTGGCCGGCTACCTCAACGCCATCTACCCGAACAAGGTGCAGATCCTCGGCACCGAGGAACTGGGCTGGATGGACACGCTCGACGCGCGCCAGCGCTGGGACACCATCCACCGGATCGTGCACCAGCGCCCGCTCGCGCTGGTGGTGAGCAAGGACCAGTCCTGCCCCGACGACCTGCGCATCGCCGCGGAGGAAACCGACACGCCGCTGTGGTCCTCGCCGCGCCGCGGGCACGAACTGCTCAACCATCTGCAGTACCACCTCGCGCGCAAGCTCGCGCCGCGGGTCACGCTGCACGGCGTGTTCATGGAGATCTATTCCATCGGCGTGCTGATCACCGGCGAATCGGGTTCGGGCAAGAGCGAGCTCGCGCTGGAACTGGTCACGCGCGGCCATCGCCTCGTCGCCGACGACGCGCCCGAGTTCACCCAGATCGCGCCGGACGTGCTCGACGGCACCTGCCCGGAACTGCTGCAGGACCTGCTGGAACTGCGCGGCCTGGGCGTGCTCAACATCCGGCAGATGTTCGGCGACACCGCGGTCAAGCGGAACAAGTACCTGCGCCTGATCGTGCACCTCACCCGCCCGCACCTGGAGCCGCAGCCGGGCGCCGGCGACGGCATGCAGCGCCTCACCGGCGACCTCGGCGCGCGCCGCGTGCTCGACCTGGACGTGCCGATGATCACCCTGCCGGTGATGCCCGGCCGCAACCTCGCGGTGCTGGCCGAGGCCGCGACGCGCATGCACCTGCTGCGCGCCAAGGGCGTGGACCCGTCGGCCGCGTTCATGGCCCGGCACAGCCATTTCCTCGAACGATCGCAATGAGCCCCGACGCCGCGCCGCAAATGGTGATCGTCAGCGGCATGTCCGGCTCGGGCAAGTCGGTGGTGCTGAACACGCTCGAGGACGTCGGCTTCTTCTGCGTCGACAACCTGCCCGCGGAACTGCTGCCGGACTTCGTGCGCAGCGTCGCCGGCGACGACGGCGCGCCGCGCAAGCTCGCGGTCGGCATCGACGTGCGCAACCGCCACAGCGACCTGGCCAACATCCCCGGCTGGATCGCCGAAGTCGGCAAGCTCGGCCTCGACCCGAAGCTGCTGTTCCTCGACGCCGGCGACGACGCGCTGCTCAAGCGCTACGCCGACACCCGGCGCCGGCACCCGCTCAGCCACATCGGGCTGTCGCTGGCCGATGCGATCGCGCTCGAACGCCAGGTGCTGAAGCCGCTGCGCACGCTCGCCGATTCGGTGATCGACACCACTTCGCTCAACGTGCACCAGCTGCGCCGGCAGGTGATCACCGGGTTCGCGCTCGGCGACGAGGGTTCCGCCTCGCTGCTGTTCGAATCCTTCGCCTACCGCCGCGGCGTGCCGGCGGACGCGGATTTCGTGTTCGACGCGCGGGTGCTGCCCAATCCGCACTGGAACCCGGAACTGCGCCCGCTGTCGGGCCGCGACGCGCCGGTGCGCGAGTTCCTCGACGCGCAGGACGACGTCGCCCGCTACGTGGAACAGGTCGGCGGTTTCCTCGATGCCTGGCTGCCGCGCCTGCGCACCGACACGCGCAGCTACATCACCGTCGCGTTCGGCTGCACCGGCGGCCGCCATCGTTCGGTCTACCTCGCGGAGCGCCTGGCCGCGCATTTCCGCGACGCCGGTTGGGGCGACGTCGCGGTGCACCACCGCGAAGTGGATTGACCGCAGTTTCCTTCTCCCGCTCGCGCGAGAAGGTGCCGAAGGCGGATGAGGGTGGTGCGCTTCTCGCGATGCCACCCTCACCCCAACCCTCTCCCGCCAGCGGGAGAGGGAGGCAACCGACGCTTCCGGACCGTCATCGGCCTCTGCTAAGTTGGCGCCATGGCCGTCGGCATCCTGCTCGTCACCCATGAAGGCATCGGCAGCGCGGTCCTCGCGGTGGCGACGCGGCTGCTGCGCCAGTTGCCGCTGAAGGCCGAGGCGTTCGAGCTCGGCTTCGACGCCGACCCGGACGCGGAACTGCCGCGCGCCAGCGCCGCGCTGCGGCGGGTGGACGGCGGCGACGGCGTGCTGGTGCTGACCGACCTGTACGGCGCCTCGCCCGCCAACCTCGCGGCCAGGGTCGCGCGCCTGGGCACGCCGGTGCGGCGCGTCTCCGGGTTGAACCTGCCGATGCTGCTGCGGGTGATGAACTACTCCGAATTGCCCTTGGACGAACTGCCCGCGATCGCCGCGGCCGGCGCGCGCAACGGCGTGATCCACGACGACGGCTGAGGACCGGCGATGATCGAACGCGAACTTCCCGTCGTGAACCGCCTCGGCCTGCACGCGCGCGCCACCGCCAAGCTGGTGCAGCTGCTGTCGGGCTACCGCTGCGGCGCGACCCTCTCCGCGCGCGGCCGCGAAGTGAACGCCAAGAGCATCATGGGGGTGATGCTGCTCGCCGCCGGACAGGGCTCCAGCGTGCTGCTGCGCGTGGACGGCGACGACGAGGCCGCCGCCGCGGACGCGGTCGCCGACCTGTTCGCGCGCCGCTTCGACGAGGCCGATTGATGCGCAAGGACCTGTCCGCGCACGGCGCCTCGCGCGGTTGCGCGCTGGGCCGCGCGCGGGTCCGCCTGCCGCATGCGCTGGAGGTGCGCGAGGAACGCATCGACGACGTCGACGGCGAACTGGCGCGGCTGCACGCGGCGATCGACGCGGTGCGCGAGGAAATGCGCGCCCTGCGCGCGCGCCTGCACGGCGCGCTGGCGCACGAGGTCGGCGAGTTCCTCGACCTGCACGCGCTGCTGCTCGACGACCCGGAACTGCTGCACGGCCTCGACGACCTGATCCGCAGCGGGCGCTATTCGGCCGATTACGCCCTGCGCCTGCAGCGCGACCGCATCGCCGCGGTGTTCGCCGGCATGGACGATCCCTACCTGCGCAGCCGCGTCGACGACATCGACCAGGTGATCGGCCGCGTGCACGCGGCCCTGCACCGGCGCGAGGCCGACCTGCAGGGCGTGGCCGGCGAGATCCTGGTCACCGACAACGTCGCCCCGGCCGAACTCGCGCAACTGCAGTCGCGCGGGGTGATGGCGGTGGTGACCAGCGGCGGCAGCGCGTTGTCGCACAGCGCGATCATGGCGCGCAGCCTGCACCTGCCGCTGATCGTCGGCGCGGCGGAGGCCTTGCAGAACGTCAACGACGGCGACGTGCTGGTGGTCGACGGCGGCAGCGGCTTGCTCATCCGCGAACCCGACGCCGCCGACCTGCGCGACCACCGCGAGCGACTGCGCGAGCAGGCGCGCGAGCGCAAGCAGCTGCACCGGTTGCGGCGCGAACCCTCGCGCACCCGCGACGGCGTCGACATCAGGCTGTGGGCGAACGCCGAATCGCGCGAGGACGTGGCCGAGGCGCATGCGCTGGGCGCGGCCGGGGTGGGCCTGTACCGCACCGAATTCCTGTTCCTGCAGCGCGACGCGGTGCCGGACGAGGAGGAACAGTTCCGCGCCTACCGCGACCTGGTGCTGGGCATGACCGGGCGCACCGTCACCATCCGCACCCTCGACCTGGGCGCGGACAAGGCCGACCGCACCGGCCTGGCCCTGCGCGGCGAGCAGAACCCCGCGCTCGGCCTGCGCGGCATCCGCCTGTCGCTGGCGCGCGAGGCATTGTTCGAAACCCAGTTGCGCGCGATCGTGCGCGCCTCCGGCTACGGCCCGGTGCGCGTGCTGCTGCCGATGATCAGCAGCCGCGAGGAAGTGCTGGCGGTGCGCAAGCTGCTGCAGCGCGCGGTCCGCGACGTGCGCGGCCAGGGCCACGAGACCGCCGACGCGATCCCGCTCGGCGCGATGATCGAGGTGCCCGCCGCCGCGATCGCGCTGCCCGGCTTCATCGCCGCGATCGATTTCGTTTCCATCGGCACCAACGACCTCGTGCAGTACCTGCTCGCCGCCGACCGCAACAACGAGGCGCTCGGCGAGTTGTATTCGCCGCTGCACCCGGCGCTGCTGCGGCTGCTGCATTCGGTGATCCGCACCGCGCGCGCGCGCGGCAAACCCGCCGCGGTCTGCGGCGAGATGGCCGGCGACGCGGCGCTGGCGCCCCTGCTGCTCGCGCTGGGGCTGGAGGAATTCAGCCTGCACCCGGCGACGCTGCTCGAAGTGCGCCACGCGATCCGCGACAGCGACCTGTCGCGGCTGCGCGCGCGCGCCAACTCGCTGCTGCGCGCACGCGACCGCAAGGGCATCGAGGCCTGGATCGCGGAGAACGCCGCTTCGGCCTGATCGCCTCCGGCATCCACCATCTCCGTTCGTCCTGAGCGTAGGCGCAAAGCGCCGAAGTCGAAGGACGATTGAAACGGAGGGTCCTTCGACTTCGGGCCCATGCCTTTCCAAGGATGGGCCCTACGCTCAGGACGAACGGGTCGTATTCGGGGTGGGCAAGCCCCTGCCCCGCGGGCGATAATGACCGCATGAACGCCTGATGCTGTCGCGCCCGCGGGCGTGACGACGACCACCGTCCTTCGGAAGCCTGCCATGGCCGAAGCCGTCCGCCACGACAAGACCGCGCGCCAGCTGCGCCTGCTTTCGGACGCGCTCGACAGCGGCCGCCTCGGCCCCGTGCGCCGGCTGGTCAACACGTTGTCGCCGGCGGAGATCGGCAACCTGCTCGAATCGCTGCCGCCGGCGCAACGCACGGTGGTCTGGGGCCTGGTCGATCCCGAGGACGACGGCGAGGTGCTGGTGCACGTCGGCGACGAGGTGCGCGAAGGCCTGATCGCGGACATGGACCCGGACGAGATCGTCGCCGCGGTCGAGGACCTCGACATCGACGACCTCGCCGACCTGGTCGAGGACCTGCCGGACACGGTGCTCGACGAAGTCCTCAAGTCGATGGACCGCGACAACCGCGAGCGGCTGGAACAGGTGCTGTCCTACGAGGAAGGCAGCGCCGGCCGCCTGATGAACCCGGACGTGGTGACGGTGCGCACCGACACCACCGTCGACGTGGTGCTGCGCTACCTGCGCCTGCGCGGCGAGCTGCCCGACCACACCGACCATCTGTACGTGGTCAGCCGCCGCCACCAGTACATCGGCCGGATCGCGCTGCAGGCGCTGCTCACCAGCGAGCCGAACACGCCGGTCAACCGCCTCGTCGACGACGAGCAGGCGGCGATCGACGTGCACGAATCCGAGGCCGACGTCGCCCGCCAGTTCTCCGACCACGACTGGATCAGCGCGCCGGTGGTGGACGACGGCAACGTGCTGCTCGGCCGCATCACCATCGACGACGTGGTCGACATCATCCGCGAGCAGGCCGAGCACCAGGCGCTGGGCGCGGCCGGCCTGGACGAGGACGAGGACCTGTTCTCGCCGGTGCCGCGCGCGACCAAGCGCCGCCTGTTGTGGCTGGGCATCAACCTCGCCACCGCGTTCCTCGCCTCGTCGGTGGTGGGCCAGTTCCAGACCACCATCGCGCACATCGTGGCGCTGGCGGTGCTGATGCCCATCGTCGCGGGCATGGGCGGCAATGCCGGCACGCAGGTGCTGGCGCTGGTGGTGCGCGGGCTTGCGCTGGGGCAATTGGGCGCGTCGAACGTGCAGGTGCTGATCTGGAAGGAAGCTGGGCCTGATCGTGTGGGCGTGGTTCGGGGAATGGCCGCTGGCGCTGGTGATCGCCAGCGCGTTGACGATCAACCTGCTGATGGCCGCGCTGGCCGGCGTGCTGGTGCCGGTGACGCTGAAGCGGATGGGTTTCGATCCCGCGCTCGCCGGCGGCGTGATCCTCACCACCGTCACCGATGTGATGGGATTCCTGAGCTTCCTCGGCCTCGCGACGTTGGTCCTGCTGCACTGAACGCGGCCATGCAGGATTTGGCGTCTAATATCAGATATCGCCGCGGAAGCGCGGGATAAGACTAGTTAGGTGGCAACTGATGGCATTCCTCATGTTGCACGCAACAGCAAAAGACATATCTTTGCTGCGTGATTGGATCAACGAGTCAGAGGACGTCGCTTGGATCACCAAAGTCGCGCAATCTGGAAACAAATACGCTTGGAAAGCCGCTCAGAAGATCCCCACGATTGAAGAGCAACTCTACGCCATCTGGCACATCTCTTCCGGTCCTCTAAACATTCCTTCAGGACAGTCCAATGTTCCTGACGTTCTTGTTAGGGATCCCTTCGAGGGCTGGACGCAGACCCTAGAATCCCAGACCGCCACTGCCCCTTGGTTCGGTAGCAACCTGCCAGGGCCATACGTCTTTCAGTTCAGAGAGAACGGCAGAGAACAGGCCGGATCACTTGGCCGCTCGGACTTTTACTGGGCACAAGATCGCTATCGAGCTATCGGAAAGCCGGCGCACCCGGACGCCAAACGATGGTGGAACAGCCTCAAGCGCTTCATCGATCGATCTTCCACAAAGGTACCGTGGCCGGATCCAGCTGGCCGCTTGAGCGCTCATGTGTTCCCTGATGCATTGGCGCAGCAGCGTTCCGGTCGGCACCTAGACGTCAATCCATAGTTCGCGCAGGTTGCCACCTAACAATTCGTTCAAGCCGAGACCGCTGTGCGGCCTCGGCAAAGTCCCGTAGGATTGTGACTCTGCCGTGGCCGCGCAGCGGCCCGGCTTAACTCAGGCGTTAGGCGCTAGCAAACAAGTGGAAAGCCAAGACGACTTTGCTGAAGTATTTGAGCTTGAACGAGAAATCGAACAAGCCATGTCTGAACGCTTTCCAGAACTCCAGCGGTTCTTGGTTCGTCCCTATCAAGTCGTGGCCAGTGAATCGGACACATGGCTGATTGCAAGGTCGGGTGACACGGCACTTTGCATTTCGCTTGAAACCGAACGCTTTGGTGTCGGACTTTTATCCGGCGATATCGAGCTGACAAACTCAGAGTTCTACGCAACCGGAGAATTGGCCTCGCATGCGTTCTATTGCGAAAGTGCTGACCGCGCCTAACAATTCGTTCAAGCCGAGCCCGCTCCGCGATCTCGTCGCGGTCTCACTCGCCGGATGCGGGCCGGCTTAACTCAGGCGTTAGGTCTTTCTTTGAGTTC
>JBGAHT010000069.1:0-10805 GCA_044226035.1 Thermomonas sp.
TTCCTCGCTGACGCTCGGAATGACAAACTCATAGAGTCGCAAGCAAAGCCGCGAACGCCTCGGCGCTGGCCGCGACGTGATCCGACAGCCGGTGCGAATCGTCGACCAGCAGCAGCCGCGCATCGCGTTCGCGCGCCCAGTCGACGACATCGGCGGCCGGGATCAGCTCGTCGTGCCAGCCGTGCACGATCGAGGTCGGCACGCGCGCGGCGTCGAGCGGCGGCGCGCCGGCCATCGCCACCGGCGGCGCCATCAGGAACAGCGCCCGCGCCGGCACCTGCAGCGAAACCCTGCCGGAAATCCACGCGCCGAGGCTGGAGCCGGCCAGCACCAGCGGGCCGCGCGACGCGGCGTCGCGGGCCAAACCGAGCAGGCGTTCCAGCCGCGCCGGCACGTCGCCGAGTTCGCCCGCCTCGCGCCTCGCGTCGAGGTCGGTGTAGTCCGGCCGTTCGTGGCTCCAGCCGAGGCGTTCGGCCGCCTCGGCCAGCGCGGTGACCTTGGTCGCGTCCGGTCCGCTTTCGAAGCCGTGCGAGAGGATGCAATGCCCTTTCATGCAACGATGCTAGCATCCGGCGCGTGCTCCCCGACCTGCCGCCACCGCCGGTGCTGATCGAACCGCTGCCCTACGAGGAACGGCTGGACCCGCGCCCGCTGTCGAGGATCGACCTCGTCGTCATCCACTGCACCGAGGTGCCGACGCTGGCGCTTTCGCGCGAATACGGCGAACGCATCCTCTACGCCGGCAGCCAGACCGGCAACAGCGGCCATTACTACATCGACCGCGACGGCACCGTGGTGATGTACGTGCGCCCGGAGCGCATCGCCAACCACGTGCGCGGCTACAACACGCGTTCGGTCGGGATCGAGCTGGTCAACACCGGGCGCTATCCCTACTGGCGCGATTCCAAGCACCAGGCCATGAGCGAACCCTACCCGCAGGCGCAGATCGACGCGCTGATCGCGCTGCTGAAGCAGTTGCAGAGGGAACTCCCGGAGCTGCGCTTCATCGCCGGCCACGAGGACCTCGACCGCGAGAGGGAAACCGCCTTCGACGATCCGAACATCCTCGTCGCGCGCAAACTCGACCCCGGCCCGCTGTTCCCGTGGCCGGAGGTGATGCGGCAGGTGAAGCTGGAGCGGTTGGAGCCGTGAAGTCGACAAGACTCACTGTTGGAATTTACGAATTCGCAATCCTGATATGCATGGTCATCATGGCGATGATGTCGATCTACGCATGGCCACAGTTTGAAAATCCCGGATCGAACAAAGGCTTTTTCACTTCGACCGTCGAAGGACAAAAGGGAGTTCGTTGCCTGATTCAGGATCCGACGTATGTTCCGGATGGAAAGCCCATCTATTGCGATGAGCCAAACGAAGAAGTCTTCAATCGTTTGAAGTTCGGCATCGCAATTTCGATACCGTTGTTCTTGATGATCCTTGCCTGGCTAAGGATCGGCTCAAAGAAGCGTTAGCCCCGAGCTTGTCATGCCCGCGTAGGCGGGCATCCAGCGTCTTGACTTTCTGATCGAAAGACACTGGATTCCCGCTTTCGCGGGAATGACGAACCGGCGTGCCGACCCATGACCCACACGTGTACTGACGCGCCCCTTCCCGCGAGCCGCGCATGACCTCCCCGGTGTCGCTGGACCTGGCCGCGAGTTCGCCGATTGGATGGAGTAGAATCCGGCCATGAACCGGGAATTCGACGTCGTTGTGGAAATGGACGCGGACGGTTACTACGTCGCCTCCGTTCCCGCCTTGCAGGGCTGCCACACGCAGGCCCGCTCCCTCGACAAGCTCATGGTGCGCATCCAGGAGGCGATCGCCCTGTGCCTCGAGGTCGAGGGCCTGCCGGCGACCTCCAGCAAGTTCATCGGCGTCCAGCGCGTCAGCGTCGCCCTGTGACCCCCCGATTGCCCAGCATCACCGGTCGCAAGTTGATCGGGGCGTTGAAACGGCTGGGTTTCGAAACGATCCGAACGCGCGGCAGCCATCATTACCTGCAACACCCGGACGGACGCGCCACCGTTGTTCCGGTTCATGCCGGCGAAGACATCGGACGCGGCCTGCTCGCCAAGATCCTGCGCGATGCGGACCTGACCGAATCCACGCTCAAAAAACATCTGTAGGCCGCGCATGACCTCCCCGGTGTCCGAACTCATCGACCTGCTGTCGCTGGAACGGCTGGAGGACAACCTGTTCCGCGGCCAGAGCCGCGACATCGGCACCAAATACGTCTTCGGCGGGCAGGTGCTCGGCCAGGCGCTGTCCGCCGCGCAGGCCACCATGGACTCCGCCGGCGAACCCCGCGCCGCGCACTCGCTGCACGCCTACTTCCTGCGCGCCGGCGACATCGAACACCCCATCGTCTACAACGTCGACCGCACCCGCGACGGCGGCAGCTTCTCCGTGCGCCGCGTCACCGCGATCCAGCACGGCCAGGTCATCTTCTTCTGCGCCGCCTCGTTCCAGCAGGAGGAACCCGGCGTCGAACACCAGATGTCGATGCCCGAAGTGCCGAAACCCGAGGACCTCGCGCCGGCGCCGGCCATTCCGCAGGAAGTGCTGGAGAAGCTGCCGACCAAGGTGCAACGCTGGCTGTCGCGGATGGGGCCGTTCGAATTCCGCCACATCTACCCGCGCGACGAACTCAACCCGAGCAAGCGCCCGCCCTACCAGCAGGTGTGGTTCCGCCTGTCGGAAAAGGTCGGCGACGCGCCGGAACTGCACCGCGCGCTGCTCGCCTACGCCAGCGATTTCCACCTGCTCGGCACCGCGACCTTCCCGCACGGCATCAGCTACTACCAGCCCGGCGTGGCCATGGCCTCGCTCGACCACGCGCTGTGGTTCCACCGCCCGTTCCGCGCCGACGACTGGCTGCTGTACGCCATCGACAGCCCGACCGCGCAGAACGCGCGCGGCCTCGCGCGCGGGCTGATCTACGACCGCGCCGGCAGGCTGGTCGCGAGCACGGTGCAGGAAGGCATGATCCGCGTGGCCGAAGCGGCGAAGCCCTGACATGCGCCGCATCTTCGCCAGCCCGCGGCTGGAGAACGTCGAGGGCGTCGCGCGCCTGCTCGAGGAACACGGCATCGAGGTGCGCATCACCGACGGGCGTTCCTACCGCGGCGCGATCCGCGGCAATTTCAGCTATCGCGACGACGCGCGCGAAGGCCCGGAACCTGCGGTGTGGATCGTCAACGCCGAGGACCAGCCGCGCGCGCGCGAACTGATGCGCGGCGCCGGCCTGCTCGATTCCACCCGCGCGCCGCAGGACAGCTACCTGCCGGCGGGCGACGACGATGCGGATGCGAAACCCGGGAAGCGCAGCGGACGCTTGAAGCTGGCGCTGCTCGCGGCGATTGCGATTGCGGTGGCGGTTGGCAGCTTCGCGGCGCGGCATGCGTCGAAGCCCAAGGCCGCGGCGCCGGCGAACGAAGTGGTTTCGCCATTGCCCACCGCCCTGCCCGACCGCGTCGCCGAACTGCTGTTCCTGGGCGAACTCGCCGACCTCGGCGACCGCACCGCCTGCATCGGCCTCGCCGCGCAGGACGCGCCGCCGGCGATGCTCGCGCGCCTGCGCAAGGCGAACGCGCGGGTCGCGCCGCTGTCGGCCTGCGTGCAGGACGTCGGCGGCATCCGCGTTCGCGCCAGCGGACAACCCGCGCTGCTGCTCGCGCTGCGCGACTATGTGCGCACGCCCGAAGGCGGCAGCGTGGTCCTGCGGCGCACGGAACGACCGCTGCAACCGCAGGACCGGACTTACGGCCTGCGCCTCGACGACGGCCAGTGGAGCTTCGCCGCCGAGGCGCAACCCAAGCCGCGTTGATCAGCCCGCCGGCGGAGGCGGCGCGTCGTCGCCGCCGCGCGGCCCGTGCATGCCGCCCTGCGGATGGCAGGCCTGCTTCGCCGCATCGAACTCGGTGCGACTCAGCTTGCCGTCCTTGTCGGCATCGGCGTTGTCGAAGCATTCGGCCTGCTTCTGCTGCCGGCGCGCCTGGAAATCGCCGCGGTCGAGGAAGCCGTCGTGGTTGGCGTCGAGCTGGGCGAAGCGCTGCGCCAGTTCCGGCTTGGCCGCCGCTTCCTCGCTGCTGACGCGCCCGTCGTGGTCGGTGTCGAGCTGCTGCAGGCGGCCGCGCATGCCGCCGCCGTTGCCGTCTTCGCCATCGGATCCATCGTGACCGCCACGATCGCCGCGCGCACCATGCGGGAGTTCGTCCGCGCTCAGGCGGCCGTCGTGGTTGGCGTCGAGCTGGTCGAACTTCTGCGCCAGGCGCGGGGCGTTCGCCGCCTCGGCCTTGTCGATGACGCCGTCGCCGTTGGCATCGAGCCGCTGGCGCGGGGCATCGGTGGAGGTCGATGGCGATGACGCCTGCTGCGCGCAGGCGCCGGCGGACACGAGCACGGCGGCGAGCGCGAGCGCCGGCAGCGCGCGGGAATGGGACATGGGCTTCTTCATCGGGATCCTCGTGGCGGCAAGGGGTGCAGCCTGCCACGGTCAACGCCCCGGCGGCGCGGCGGTTGACCGTCGCGACCGGCGCGACCGCGCGGCGCTAGACTCCGTTCATGCGCGAAACCGAACAACTGCGCGTGTTCCATACCGGCGACCACGTCTGCGGGTATTTCCCCGAACGCATCGCCCGCGACCTGGTCATCGACCCGCGCGACCCGCGCCTGGCGCAGGCCTACCCGGTCGCGCTGGGCTGGGGCTTCCGCCGTTCCGGCGGCATCGTCTACCGCCCGCATTGCCGCGGTTGCCGCGCCTGCGTCGCGGTGCGCATCCCCGTCGCCGGCTTCCGCCCCGGCCGCGGCCAGCGCCGCTGCCTCGCGCGCAACGCCGACGTGGTGGCGCGGGTGTTGCCGGCCGAACGCCGCGACGAACACATCGCCCTGTACCAGCGCTACCTGCGCGCGCGCCATCCCGGCGGCGGCATGGACGAGCACGGCGCCGCCGAGTTCGACCAGTTCCTGGTCGGCAGCTGGTCGGACGGGCGCTTCCTCGAGTTCCGCGAAAGCGCCAGCCATCGCCTGCTCGCGGTCGCGGTCACCGACCTCGTGCCCGACGCGCTGTCCGCGGTCTACACCTTCTACGACCCGGACGAGTCCGCGCGCGGGCTCGGCACGCTCGCGATCCTGAAACAACTCGAATGGGCCGCGCGCGACGGGCGCAGCCACCTCTACCTCGGCTACTGGATCGCCGGCCACGACAAGATGGACTACAAGCGCCGGTTCGCGCCGCTGGAAGGCTTCGACGGGCGGCAATGGAAACGGCTGGAATTCGCCGCTTGAACGCTGCGGCCGGAGGCTAGGACTTCGCCGCGTCGCCCGGCGCGTTCGCCGCCACCGGCGCGGCGGCGGGTTCGGCCGCGTTCGCCGGCGCGGCCATGCCCGGTTCCAGCATCGCCGGCTTGCCGCGCGCGTGGAAGCCGAATTCGTTGTCGCCGTGCGCGGACACGATCATGCGCACCATGTTGCCCGGCACCATCAGGTCGAGCGCGACCTTCTGCCCCTGCGTGGTCTGGCCCTCGAGGGTCATCTCGATGAAGGCGCCGCTGGTATCCACCTCGCGGCAGGGCACGTGCGGCCCGAGCGGACCATCCTGCAGGTAGGGCTTGATCGCCTCGCCCAGCGCCTCGAGCGCGTTGGGGAAGAAGAACACGGCGTAACCGGAGTTGTCGTTCATCGGGTGATCCGTTGCTGCGAATGGATTCGGGTTTCGACCGGGTCAGGACGCGTGAAGTTCGATCCGCAGCGCCGCGGCCGCCGCGCGCGCGACCGCCCGCGCCGCGTCCACGCTTTCGCCGCGCGCCAGGGTCACGCCGACGCGGCGATGGCCCTCGACCCGCGGCTTGCCGAACAGGCGCAGCGCCGTATCGGGTACGGCGAGCGCGGCGCCGACATCGCCGAACACCGGCACGCCATGCCCGTGCGCGAGCAGCGCGCAGGAGGCGGACGGGCCGAGCTGGCGGACCACCGGGATCGGCAGCCCCAGGATCGCGCGCGCGTGCAGCGCGAACTCGGACAGCTCCTGCGAGGCGAGCGTGACCAGGCCGGTGTCGTGCGGGCGCGGCGAGACTTCGCTGAACCACACCTCGTCGCCCTTCACGAACAGCTCCACGCCGAACACGCCCCAGCCGCCGAGGTCGTCGCAGATCGCGCGCGCGATGTCCTGCGAGCGTTGCAGGGCGAGCGCGGACATCGGCTGCGGCTGCCAGCTTTCGCGGTAGTCGCCGTCCTCCTGCAGGTGGCCGATCGGCTCGCAGAAGCTGGTGCCGCCGGCATGGCGCACGGTGAGCAGGGTGATTTCGTAATCGAAATCGACGAAGCCCTCGACGATGGCGCGGCCCGCGCCGGCGCGGCCGCCGGTCTGCGCGTAGTCCCATGCGCGGTCGATGTCGGCCTCGTCGCGTACCAGCGACTGGCCGTGGCCGGACGAGGACATCACCGGCTTCACCACGCACGGCAGGCCGAGTTCGGCGACCGCGGCGCGGTAGTCCTCGCGGGTGTCGACGAAACGGTAGGGCGAGGTGCGCAGCCCCAGCGTTTCCGCCGCCAGCCGGCGGATGCCTTCTCGATCCATGGTCAGGCGCGCGGCGCGCGCGGTCGGGATCACCCGCTGCCCGTGCGCGGCCTCGAGTTCCACCAGCGTCTGCGTGCTGATCGCCTCGATCTCCGGCACCACCAGGTGCGGTTTCTCGCGTTCGACCAGCGCGCGGACCGCGTCGCCGTCGAGCATGTCCAGCACGTGGCTGCGGTGCGCGACCTGCATCGCCGGCGCGTCCGCGTAGCGGTCGGCAGCGATCACTTCCACGCCGAAGCGTTGCAGTTCGATCGCCACTTCCTTGCCCAGTTCCCCGGAGCCGAGCAGCAGCACGCGGGTCGCGTGCGGGGACAGCGGTGTTCCGATCCGGACCTGTTCGGCCATGGCCATGCGCGATTCGAGGGGAACGCGCAGTTTACCCGCTGCCGCCAGTGCATCCCGCAATCGGTATCTGCGATGCTTGGCGCATGCGCCGACCGCTCTTCCCCCGATGGCTCGCGTGCGCGCTGGCGACCGTGCTGCTCGCCGGCTGCGGCGAGGAACGCGAGCCGTTCGCGCGGCTGTCGGGCCTGATGCTCGACGACGCGCTCGGCGAGGTCAGCGGCATGGCCGCCTCGCGCCGGCACGCGGACGTGCTGTGGATGGAGAACGACGGCGGCAACACGCCGGAGCTGTACGCGGTGAGCCCGCGCGGCAGCCTGCTCGCGCGCGACCGGGTCGAGGGCGTGGCCAACACCGACTGGGAGGACCTCGCCGCGTTCGACCTCGGCGGGCGCCACTACCTGCTCGTCGCCGACACCGGCGACAACGGCGGGCTGCGGCGCACGCTGCAACTGCACGCCATCGAGGAACCGGCATCGCTCGAGGACACGGTGCTGCGCCCGGCGTGGTCGGTCTCGTTCCGCTGGCCGGACGGCCCGCGCGATTGCGAGGCGGCGTTCGTCGACGCGGCCGCGGGCAAGGTGCTGCTGGTCTCGAAGAAACGCCATCCGCCGGAACTGTTCGAGGTCCCGCTGCGACCGCCCGCGGGGACCACCCCGGTGGCGCGCCGCATCGGCACCCTCGCCGGCGTGCCGCAGGCCGATGCGCAATCGCTGCGCGACCGGCCCAGGGCCGCGCGACTGGTCGGCCAGGTCACCGCCGCCGACGCCTCGCCCGACGGCCGCACGCTGGCCGTCCTCACCTACCAGGACGTGCTGTTCTACCCGCGCCAGCCGGGCCAGTCCTGGGCGCAGGCGGTCGCGCGCAAGCCGCGGATCGAGCCCCTGCCGGCGCTGCTGCCGCAGGCCGAGGCCCTGGCCTGGTCGGCGAACGGCGCCGGGCTCTACGCCAGCGGCGAATTCCGCCCGGCCCCGATCTTCTGGCTGGATCCGTCCGGCGGCTGACGTGGCCTCTTGAAATCTGATATCAATTCGATATCATTTCTCCACGCCCATCCCGGGCGACGAGAGATTCCCATGAAAGAAAACCCGGTCCGTTCCCTGCCCGGCATCCCGATGCTGCTGGCCCTGCTCGCCCTCGCCCTGGTGGGCGCCTACCTGTTCGCGGGCAACGCCCAGGCCGGGCGGCTGGTCGAGATCCTCGCCGGCGTCGCGCTGGTGGTGGTCGCCGGCTTCTGCCTGCTCGGGCTGTACGCGGTGCAACCCAACCAGGCCGCGGTGCTGAGCCTGTTCGGCAAGTACGTCGGCACGGTGCACGAGAACGGCCTGCGCTGGAACAACCCCTTCTACGCCAAGCGCAAGGTCAGCCAGCGCGTGCGCAACTTCGAGAGCGGCAAGCTCAAGGTCAACGAGCTCGACGGTTCGCCGATCGAGATCGCCGCGGTCATCGTCTGGCAGGTGGTCGATTCGGCCGAGGCGGTCTACAACGTCGACGACTACGAGAGCTTCGTCCACATCCAGTCCGAATCCGCGCTGCGCACGATGGCGACCAGCTATCCCTACGACCAGCACGAGGAAGGCCAGGTCGCGCTGCGCAGCCACGCGACCGAGATTTCGCAGCACCTCAAGGACGAACTCGCCGAACGCCTCGCCGACGCTGGCGTGCAGGTGCTGGACGCGCGCATCAGCCACCTCGCCTACGCGCCCGAGATCGCGCAGGCGATGCTGCAGCGCCAGCAGGCCAACGCGATCATCGCCGCGCGCACGCGCATCGTCGCCGGCGCGGTCGGCATGGTCGAGATGGCGCTGGCGGAACTGCAGAAGAACGGCGTGGTGCAGCTGGACGAGGAACGCAAGGCGCAGATGGTCAGCAACCTGCTGGTGGTGCTGTGCGGCGAGCGCAGTACCCAGCCGATCGTCAACACCGGCACGCTGTATTGAGTGCCGGGATTCGGGATCGAGGGATGGGAGATTCGCAAAAGCCCATCCCCGCCACCGGGAACCATTCCGCCATGGCCCACCGCATTCACGAATCCAGAATCCCGAATCACGAATCCCATGACTGAGAAAAAGGCCTATCCGCTGCGCATCAACGCCGAGGTTCTCGCCGCGGCGCAGCGCTGGGCCGACGACGAATTGCGCAGCCTCAACGCGCAGATCGAATACCTGTTGCGCGACGCCCTGCGCAAGGCCGGGCGGTTGCGGAATCCGGCACATGAAATCGAGGAGGATCCGACATGAGCACCCGCTGGAGCTACCTGGTGGTGGAAGTGAAGACGAGCCTGATGGGCGGCTTCAAGCACGAGGCCCTGCAGGAGGAACTCGACCGCTTGGGCCGCTCCGGCTGGGAGCTGGTGAACGTGGTGCATGCCACGCCGACGGTGTCCTCGCCCACGCTGATCTTCAAGAAGGAAGCCTGAAATGCGCGCTTCGATCCGTCTCCTGCTCGCGCTCGCGATGCTGTTCCCGATGGCGGCCGGCGCGCAGCCTGCCGCGCCCGACGCGGCCACCATCGCGCAACGACTGCTCGCGCACATGGACGCCGGCGAGTACGCGGACGCCGAGGCGATGTTCGACGAGCAGATGGCGCAGGCGGTGCCGGTCGAAAAGCTGAAGGCGGTGTGGGAATCGCTGCCCGCGCAGGCCGGCGCGGCGAAGGGGCGCGGCGAACCCGTCGTCGAAGCGACCGATGGCATGCAGGTGGCGACGGTGCCGCTGCACTACGCCAACGGCGAACTGGTGGCGAAGGTCGCGGTCGCGGGCGACGGCCGCGTCGCCGGATTCCTGATCCAGCCCGCGCCGCCCCCGCCCGCGCCGGCGGTCGCCGCGGACGCGGGCTTCCACGAAGTCGATTTCAGCGTCGGCGAAGGCAAGCATGCCCTGCCCGGCACGCTGGCCATGCCCGATGGCGACGGCCCCTTCGCCGCGGTCGTGCTGGTGCACGGCTCCGGCCCGCAGGACCGCGACGAAACCATCGGCGCGAACAAGCCCTTCCTCGACATCGCCCGCGGCCTCGCCGCGCAGGGCATCGCCGTGTTGCGCTACGAGAAGCGTACCAAGGCGCGGCCGCAGGACTTCGCCGGCGGCGCGTTCGGCATCGACGACGAAACCACCGACGACGCGGTGCTGGCGGTGGATGCGTTGCGCAAGGCGCCCGGCATCGACCCGAACCGCGTGTTCGTGCTCGGCCACAGCCAGGGCGGGATGATGGCGCCGCGCATCGCCGCGAAGTCCGGCCATGTCGCCGGACTGATCCTGTTCGCCGCGCCCTCGCGCCCGCTGCTCGACATCGTGATCGAACAGAACCGCCGGCTCGCGGTGCTGGACGACGGCAAGACCAGCGATGCCGAACGCGCCGCGATCGATGCGCTGGTCGAACAGGTGCGCCTCACCCGCGACCCGAACACCGATCCGGCGACCAGGACCGTGCTGGACCTGCCGGTCGCGTACTGGCGCAGCGTCGACAAGGTCGATCCGGTCGCCGATGCGGAGGCCGATGCGCTGCCGATGCTGGTGTTGCAGGGCGCGCGCGACATCCAGGTGGTGGATGCGGATTGGCAAAACTGGAAGTCCGCGTTCCACGACGACCCGAAGGTGGCGTTCAAGCTGTACGACGCGCTCAACCACCTCGGCATCGCCGGCGAGGGCGAAGGCAGCCTCGCCGAATACGGCAAGCCCGGGCACGTCGATGCGCAGCTGATCGACGACACCGCCGCCTGGATCAAGGCGCACTGAGGAAGAATCCGCATGAACGCTTCCACCCGCAACTACACCCGCGCCTCCGCCCTGGTGTTCACCGCCGTCGCCCTGCTGCAGGGCTGGCGCGCGGCCAGCGGCCTGGCCTTGCGGATCGGAGACTACTCCGTGCCCGCGTCGTTCTCGTG